>JAHJVF010000096.1 GCA_018828505.1 Bacteroidota bacterium
ATGAATAAGAGCTATGGAGATTTTTCTAACCTATTTTAGAATAAATGTTTATAGAAAAAATTAAATCATTATATGAAATTAAGTTGACGCTAAAGCGACTTGCCTGCTTGCCGAATGAATCTTATCGAATGAATCGTTCAGCAGGCAAGTCGGGACTCTACAAAAAATTTCGATTTTTTTTTGTTTAGGATTTATTTTGAATTGCTTTTTCGATTTGAGTGAGTATCACCTTGATTAGACTATCAGATGAGGATTGAACTTCTTCAGAAATTTCTTCACCGAACTCAAAATATTTTCCTTCAATTCCATAAACAAAAAGTTCGGATGGTAATTGTTGGAGCCGACGACTGACTTCAATGGCTTCTGCTAATCCGAATGCGTGAGAGGAATAGTTAAAAAATTTGGTTGGAAGTGATTCGGTAACTGTATTAAAAAAATAGATTTCACCTGGCACGTTTCCAGAATTTACTGCATCTACAATTATTACAGAACTTTTACCTTTCCACTTTTCAATAAGTTCAGAACCTTCACCGCTTGCCTCATGAATTTCAACATTAGGTAAATTCATCATTTTGATTTTACGAGCGATGTGGATTCCAATGCCATCATCCTGACGGAATTCATTACCGATTCCAATGAGAAGAATTTTTGACATCTTTTATTTCTGAAAAAGAAAATTGGACACTGGTTTATAGGATGAGAAATGATTTACTGCGGTCATAAACTCTAGCAATCTGTGCCAGCAGACATATTTTTTATTCGTGCTCAATTTCCAGTTTCAAAAAATGTGTTGCACACGAAATACATGGGTCGTAGTTTCTGATCGTTTGTTCGCACTTCCAGGTCAGTTCATCTTTAGGCAGTTTAATGTTTTTTTCCACGAATGCAAAAAGGTCTTCTTCGATCTGCTTTTGGTTCTGTGAAGTTGGAGGAACGATCTTTGCCTCTTGAATGATCCCGTCATCATCAATTCTGTAACGGTGAAATAATATTCCTCTCGGTGCTTCTGTACAGCTGTAACCAACACCGGCTTTTGGTTCAGTCTCTATAAACGGCTTTTCCGGAATTTCGAGCTGGTCAATTATTCGTATTGCTTCGTCACATGCATAAAGTGTTTCAAGTGCACGGACTATTATTCCCTTGAACGGATTGTTTATCGGAGGAATGAAATTTACATCTCTTGCAACTTGTTTGGTCAATTCTGATAGCTTTTCAAAATTCAGATTGAATCTGGCAAGTGGTCCGACAAAATAATTCCCCCCTTTTCTTTTTATTGAATGAAGTGCATTGGAATGTTGAACATGTTCTTCTACAAAATGATCTTCATATTCATTTATATCTATATCAATACCCTTGTTGGAGATCAATCTACCTTCATTGAATGGATATTCATTCGGATGGGAGAGGGAAACGTATTCATAATCTTGTTCAAATTCTGGAAAGGGAAGAGTTGCGGTCCATTTAACTGTTTCAACTGCAATATCGCGTGATCGCTTTAATTTTTCTGCAAGCATTATGAAATCGAACTTTGCAGGTATTTTATAGAAACCGCCAAGACGTACGTTGATTGGATGTATTTCTCTTCCTCCGAGTAAATTGACGATGTCGTTTCCGATTTTTTTCAATTCCAATCCTTTTTTTACAACTTCAGGATGATCACCAGCCATTTGAATTGCATCTTCATATCCTAAAAAATCCGGTGCATGAAGCAGATAAATATGCAGCACATGACTTTTAATCCATTCACCGCAATAAAGAAGTCGTCTAAGTTCCCGAAGCTGTCCGTCTATTTTTAATCCAAGAATATTTTCCATTGCATGAATGGAACTCATCTGATAAGCGATGGGACAAATACCGCATATACGTGCAGTAATATCAGGTGCTTCGGTAAAATATCTGCCGCGAAGAAATGCTTCAAAAAATCTTGGAGGCTCGAATATCTTGAATTTTACATCTTTTACTTTGTTCTCTTTTATTTTTACAAGAAGTGAACCTTCACCTTCGACTCTTGCAAGATAATCCACTTTGATCGTCTTGTTATTCATGTGCTTCACTCTCCTTACGAAAAGCATCCGCATAAGCATTTAATCCGCGGAACGTTCGCATTATCTCATCGCTCTTCATACCAAGTGAGCTAAACCACTCGGCAAGCGAACCGGTATTTGTGGATTCTTTTGGTCCGTAACATCCAAAGCATCCTCTATCGTAAGATGGACAAAGGGCATCGCATCCTGTATGAGTTACCGGACCTAAACAGGGGATGTTTTTCGCGACCATTACGCAGACCGTTGAACGTCTTTTGCAATCGATACAAACGCTATGCGGAGAAATATTCGGCTTCCGATTATTAAGGTAGGCGCTGATAACCTCGAGCAGTTGATATTTATTTATGGGACAGCCGCGAAGTTCAAAATCGACGTAAACATGATTTGAAATTGGTGTAGATGTGCTCAACGTATCAATGAATTTTGGATTTGCGTAGACCATATTGGTGTATTCGCGTACATCCTTAAAATTTCTAAGTGCTTGAATTCCACCGGACGTTGCACAAGCACCAATTGTAACCAGGAACTTTGATTGACGGCGAACTTTATGAATACGCTCGGCATCGTGAGGTGTTGTGATTGAACCTTCTACCAAAGAAAGATCATACGGCCCTTTGGCGACAGCTCGTGACGCTTCAGGAAAATTTGCAATATCGATCGCACCAGCCACACTCAGCAATTCATCTTCACAATCGAGTAAGCTTAACTGGCAGCCATCACATGATGCGAATTTCCATACAGCCAGTTTCGGTTTACTTTTTTTAGTCATATCAGAACTCTCTTTTTCCAAAAATATTTTGTATTTGATCGTAACGGAAAACAGGACCGTCTTTGCAAATAAATTCCGTTCCATATTGACAATGTCCGCATAATCCTATACCGCATTTCATGTTTCTTTCCATTGAAAGATAAATATTTTCGAGTGCGA
>JAHJVF010000097.1 GCA_018828505.1 Bacteroidota bacterium
AGGCAGGTTTGAATTTATTTTTCACTTTTATAGTCTGTAACTCATTATTTCTTAATAAGATATATCGAAAGTGTTACTTAGATTTGGGTAAACTCCTGTTTTAACTGAATATTATAATGAATTAAGCGAATAGGCTCATTAGCCGTATTAGCGAAATTTTCACTTCTTGATCGTAATTTTAATAAGTGATACCCGTAGTTAAATAAACTTATCTTCAAAAAAAAGTAAACTCACTTTAATTTATTCATTATATTTCCAAAAAATTTTACACAGTTATGCCTATCCGTTTCTATAATACTCTAACAAAAAAATTAGACGAATTCCAGCCACTTATTCCAAATAAGATTTCAATGTATATGTGCGGACCGACGGTTTACGATTATTTCCACATCGGTAATGCTCGTTCATTTGTGATGGCAGATATTATCAATCGATATTTCCGATATAAAAGATTTGAAGTAAAATTTGTAATGAACTTGACTGATATTGATGATAAAATTATCAATAAGGCAATCGAAGAAAAAACCGATACGAAAACTATCTCAGGAAAATATACCCGTGCTTTTTTTGAGGATATCGAAAAATTAAAGATCAAGCCCGCAGATCATTATCCCAAAGCTACCGATAATGTTGATGGAATTATTGAATTGATATCAAAACTGATTGAGAGTGAATCTGCATATCAAGTCAATGGTGATGTTTTCTATGATGTGAAAAAATTTGCTGAATATGGAAAACTTTCCGGAAAGAAATTAGAAGATTTGATAAGCGGCGCACGTGTAGATGTAAATGAACAAAAGAAAAATCCAGTTGATTTTGCATTATGGAAATCAGCAAAACCTGATGAACCGTTTTGGGAGAGTCCGTGGGGAAAAGGTCGCCCGGGCTGGCATGTCGAATGCTCTGTAATGTCAATGAAAAACTTAGGAGAAACATTCGATATTCATGCAGGTGGAAATGATCTTATCTTCCCCCATCATGAAAATGAAATTGCTCAGAGTGAAGCGGCAACTCATAAACCATTCGCCCATTATTGGATTCATTTTGGTTTTTTAAATATCGATAATCAAAAAATGTCGAAATCGCTTGGCAACTTTTTCACTTTAAGAGATGTACTCAAAAAATTTTCTGCTGAAGCTTTAAGATTTTTGTACTGCCAGACTTTGTACAGTGCACCTTTGAATTTCAGCGATGATCTGCTGCGGAACTCAGAATCAGCTTTGAAAAGAATCAAGAACACAATTCATCAAATTAAAACTTCACTAATAAATGATGGATCACAGGAACCGTTCAGCACAAAGGAATTTTATTCTGATTTCGTAGAAGTGATGGATGACAATTTCAATACCCCTCAAGCACTTGCAGTGATTTTTGATCTGTGCAAAGAAATTAATTTATTCATCGCAAAGCACGAGAATTTATCGAACCAGAATAAAGAACAAATGTTAAATGCACTCCAAATTTTAGGAGGAGATGTTTTGGGAATACTAAATGTAAATGAAAAAACCGATCACGATGAAAAGCTTCTGAATGATTTAATGAATATTATAATTGACATTCGTAATGACGCACGCAAAGAAAAACGGTTTGAAGTTTCGGATAAGATCCGTGACGATTTGAAGAAGCTCAATATCGAACTTGAAGATAAAAAAGGACAAACAACCTGGAAAATAAATAGGAGTTGATTATGAAAAAGATCAATCGAAGAAGATTCATTGAAAGTTCAGTTTTAGCCGGTGCAGGAATTACCTTGCTCGGAAAAGATTCTTTAGCCGTTGAAAAACCTTTGTATTCAAACAAATCTGAAAGACCGGTAGTTATCACAACTTGGGATCGCGGACACGAACCGAACATAAAGGCATGGGAAATTCTTTCTAAAGGAGGTAGTTCTCTCGATGCTGTGGAAACTGGTGTCCGTGTCGCTGAAGATGATCCGAATAATATGTCAGTTGGTTACGGCGGTTTGCCTGATGAAACCGGCGTGGTGACTCTTGATGCGAGCATAATGGATTGGCGTGGGCGTGCAGGTGCTGTCGGTTATATCCAAAATATTCGAAATCCGATTTCTGTTGCAAGAAAAGTAATGGAAAAAACCCGACACATCATGTTAGCTGGCGAAGGAGCAAAACAATTTGCAATTGATAATGGATTTAAGACAGAAAATCTTTTAACCGAAGCTTCGTTGAAACGATGGAATCAAATTAAAGAGAAATCAAAAGACACCAATTTCAGGCTGCCAAATGATGGACACGATACTATCACGATGCTTGCCATTGATGAAGATGGAAATATTTCCGGTGCATGTACAACGAGCGGACTTGCGTGGAAAATTCATGGGCGTGTTGGTGATTCTCCAATCATAGGTGCAGGACTGTATGTTGATAATGAAGTCGGCGCTGCTGGTGGTACAGGTATAGGTGAAGCGATTTGGCGCTCGGTTGCATCTTTCTTAATTGTTGAAAAAATGCGAGAGGGAATGTTCCCGCAGGAAGCTTGTGAATTTGCGGTCAGAAGAGTTATTAAAGTGAGTGATAAATATCTTTCAACTGATGGTCAAGCGGCATTTATTGCGTTGAATAAAAACGGTGAGACAGGCGCCTATTCAGTCCGAACCGGTTTTGATTACATGCTTACGAAAAATGGAGAAACAAAAGGAATTAAAGCTGGATATGAGTTGAAGTAAAGAAATGACCTGGTTTGAGAAATGACATATCTTAGGTCGCTAAATGGATTGTTGAGATATGTCATTTCTTAAAAAAGATAAACAAGATTTGCATCAACCTTTATTTCCGGAATGTTATTACCATGTTTATAACCGGGGCAATAACCTGGATAAATTGTTTTATAAACCTGAAAATTATTATTATTTTTTTGAAAAGATTGAAAAATATATTTCTGATTATCTAATGTTTTATGCTTACTGTTTGCACCCTAATCATTTTCATTTCATCGTTAAACCTAAAAATATTGATGGCATCAGTGAAATATTGAGTGAGCAATTCAGAAGATTATTTCTCTCATATTCCAAAGCCATTAATAAGCAGGAGAATCGCTCCGGCAGTTTGTTTCAAAAACATTTTAAACGTAAGCTTATCAAAGACCAATACTATTTTATGAATTCAATATTTTATGTACATGCTAATCCTACTCATCATAAAATAACACAGGATTTCACAAAATATCCTTATAGTTCTTATTCATTGTATGTAAATGAAAAGGTAGGAGATAAAGGAGATATGACATCCGCCAATTGGCGGATGTCATATCTCCTGAAGAAGGAAGAAGTACTGGAAATGTTTGGTGGAATAGAAAATTTTATCGCTTTTCATAAGAGAGATATAGATAGATTATTGGATGATGAATATGTGTTAGATTGAGAAATGAAGAAATGACATGTCTTTTAGAAATGACATATCTCAAGATTTCGATCAACCAATCAAGATATGTCATTTCTTGAAAACATTTGCAACAATTAGATAAAGTATATACTTTGTATATAGATTTTAGAGAAATAGGATGGAAACAGCAAAATTATTTACAAATGGAAACAGTCAGGCAGTTCGTTTGCCAAAAGCATACAGGTTAAAGGGAAAAGAAGTTGGAATTGCAAAAATCGGGGATGCTATCATTCTCTTTCCTCTGAAAAGTAAATGGAGTTCTCTAATTAATAGTTTGGATAAGTTTAGTGATGATTTTATGGAAGAACGCGCACAGCCAATGTTAGAACCGAGAGAGTTGCTGTTCCAATGAAATTCTTACTTGATACTAATATTTGTATCTATATTATCAAGAAAAAACCAGATAGAGTTATTAAACGATTCCTCAAAATGAAACCCGATACAATTGGTGTCTCAAGTATTACTGTTTCAGAATTGTATTATGGAGTATTAAAAAGTTCAAAACCTAATGAAAATGCAGTCGCACTCGAACAATTTCTATTGCCGCTTGTTGTGATCAGCTTTAATAAGGATGATGCCATCGCTTACGGAAATCTTAGAGAGAAGCTTGAGCGTTCAGGAAATATCATCGGATCGATGGATATGCTGATTGGAGCTCAAGCACTAAACCGCGAATTGATCTTAGTAACAAATAATGAAAAGGAATTTAGTCGAATCGAAGGTTTATCATTAGAGAATTGGGTAAAAACATGATAACTATATTAAAATGTTGTTATCTAACGAATAACTTGTCATACTCGTGCTTCGAAAAATTGGAGAGATTTTAAAATGAAGGTAATAAAAAATTCAATTTTGTATTTATTGATCGTCACATCCATTTTTGTTCTGACTCATCAGAAATTATCAGCTCAAGGGAGTGCCGGGGTAAAATCGAGTATTGAACCGCGGTACCTTGTAGACATGAATACTGCAGGAATTCTTTCGCGCGGTATGTTTGCGATCTCCACTGAACATTTACCCGATGGTGTCTTCATATTAAAAATTGACGTTGGAATTTTCAATCAATTCAATTTTGGGATCGCTTACGGCGCCAGCAACTTCATCGGAAAAGGGGATATGAAGTTCTATAATTATCCTGGTGTCAATGTAAAGTTTCGCGTCTTTGAAGAGGAAGTTTCTTTTCCTGCAATATTACTCGGATTCGATTCGCAGGGGAAAGGACAATACTTCAAAGATTTAAAGAGATTTGAAATAAAATCTCCCGGCTTTTATTTGGTGGCAAGCAAGAATTTGAATATTATGGGAATGTTAAGTTTACATAGTGCTTTGAATTACAGTCTCGAAACTAATGACCAGGATAATAATCTAAATTTAATTATCGGTGCAGAAAAAACTATCGGCGATCAGGTGTCAGTCGTTGCCGAGTATGATGTTGGTTTGAATGATGATTCAAAACTTATTGGAAGAGGAAGAGGATATTTGAATTTTGGTGTACGATGGTCGATCGCGAGTGGATTCACAATTGGATTTGATTTTAGGAACATAATTTCTAACCGGGTGAAAGATAGTTTCGGTGTAGATCGTTCTTTTAGAATAGAATTTGCCAAGAATATTTTCTGATTGTACAGAATTTTGTACGGATTTATATTTTTGTAGACAAAATCGCTTTCGAGTGACTTTTAAAGGTCTTTTTAATCTGAATGGATGAAAAAACCTTCAAAATTCTGGATGAACTGAAGATGTTAAGTCTAAAAATTCACTCAGAAGGCACAAAATTTGAGCTATTCAAGTTTAAGAATTTGTATGATGGAGGAACTAAAATGAAAATAAAAATTACATTTGGACTAATTGCAGTTTTCTTCGTGCTGATGTTTTCGGGCTGCTATACACAAATCATGTGGCGCGATGGCGATTATGAATACCTAACAAAACCAAAGCAAAAAGTCAAAGTTGAAGAAACGCAACAGTATGAGGAGGAGCAATCGGAATATACCGAAGAAGATTCTGCTTATGAATCTGAATACGACGAATCCGACAACTACGATGACGATTATTATTATTATCCCAAACATCGCAGAGGATATAAATATTATCATCCTTCAATTTCGATAACATTCGGCCCTTCTTATTTTTATGATCCATGGGTTTTCGATAACTGGTATTATCCTTGGGATTGGTGCAGGACTTATTATTTTTATAATCCTTGGAGCTGGTGGTATCGTCCGTATTTCAGCTGGAATACTTGGGCTTATTATCCCTCATACTATTATGGTAATTATTGGAATGATTATTGGGCAGGAAATTGGGGATATTGGTATCAACCGGTTTATCAATATCGAAAGAATGATTTTACAAGATTACGTGATAATGATGGAGGAAGAGGTCGAATTGTTGGAAGCGGAAATTTGGGTAGAGACGTAAATTTACGAACCTCTCAGGGAACTCGATTACGCGATGTTAATGATCGTAGAATCGATTCTGGAAGAGAAAGAACATCTACTCGAGAAAGAGATATTAAACGCGATGATCGCACTCCAACACGAACCTTTGAAAGAGACCGTAAAGCTATTGATAGGGATACCGACAGCCGAACACCGACCACTCGCGATCGCTCTTTAGATCGAAACACGAAACGTGATGATAGAAAAGAAACTCCGCAAGTACGTGATCGAAAACCTCAAGAAACTACGGATCGTGAAAGAAAGATAGATAATCGTGACACACGAAAGAACGACAGAGAACCGCAAAGAAATCTTGATGATCGAAGTAAAAGAAAGAATGACAAAGAAACCGAAAAACGAATCGATCGGAGAGAAAAACCAAAAATCGACTATCAACCACCTCGGAGAGAATATACTCCGCCAAAACGTAATGATGAACCACGCAGAGAATACACTCCCCCTCCTAAAAGAGATCCGGAACCGCGTCGTGAATCTGACCAGCCAAGAAACTATGAACCACCACGGCGTGAATCTTCTTCACCACCACAGAGAACTCCGTCCCCTTCGTATAATCCACCATCATCAGGAGGGAGATCTTCTACACCAAGTACTCCACCACCGGATAGAAGAAGAGATTGATATATGAAACTTATTCATTTAATAAAATATTTTACGGTTTTAATTGTTACTTCAATCTTCTTTAGTGCATGTTATACAATGATCTCGCATCCAAAAGTGAGCAAGAAGGAAAATTCAAACGATTACGTTACACATCGTGTGAGCATAATCGATGATTGTTTATCCTGCCATTCGGAACAGGAATTGAGAGAATTCAATTCCTACCATCAGTACTACTATCAATCGGAAAATATTTATCGACCGGAAAGAACCTTCATCTACTATGATCCATATTATTCTTATCCATGGTGGTATGATATTAAAGCCACAACTACTTATGAATCACCTTCTTCTTCAAAACCTTCAAGAAGTTATGATGGAAGTTTAAGAAATAATGACGGAGGTAGAAGCAGAGAGAATAATACAAATATCAATTTACCTCCACCATCGAGGAACGAAGATTCAAATCGTGGTACTTCATCCGTGAAGACCGATAGCTCTTCTGACCGAAAATCGGATAGTAATTCCAACACACGTGATAGAGAAAGTCAATCACCCAAAACCAGAGAAAATTC
This sequence comes from Bacteroidota bacterium, assembly GCA_018828505.1. GTDB lineage: Bacteria > Bacteroidota > Ignavibacteria > Ch128b > Ch128b > JAHJVF01. The sequence continues at coordinate 7,033 of JAHJVF010000097.1, forward strand.
AGGCGAAAGAAAGAAATAATTATGAGAACAATTAAATTTCTAATATTCTTTTTTATTATTACAGGCACACTCTCAGCACAAAATTTTAATGATGCACTTAGGTTGAGCTTCCCAGGACTCGGAGTGGGTGCAAGAGCACTCGGAATGGGGGGTGCTTTTACAGGAATCAGTGATGATTATTCTGCAACTTATTGGAATCCGGCAGGACTATTTCAAATCAAGCGAATGGAATTAAATGCAGGATTGAATTATAACAATTTAAAAAATGATGCTTCATTTTTTAATAACACTACGAATTTCGAAAACAGCGGAACCAGTCTGAGCAACTTAGGATTCGTTTTTCCATTTCCAACTATTCGTGGAAGTATGGTTTTCGGACTTGGTTACAGCCGTGTAAATAATTTTAATGAAGCGTTAGCTTTCAGCGGATTTAATCCTACAAATACATCGATGATACAATCACTTCTCGGCAAGGGTGATGTTTCTTACTTACTCTATTTAACCGATTCAACCGGTAATACTACACCAATTAACGGAAGGCTTCAGCAGGAAGGATCAATACTTGCATCGGGAAGTGAAAATCAATGGACACTAAGTGGTGCAATTGAAGTCTCAAAAGATTTAGCAGTCGGTGTTTCAATTAATATTTTAGGTGGCAGCTTTGAGAGAAATCGTGATTATTCCGAGATTGACACAAAGAATTATTATGGAGCTGGAGTAAAAACTGACCCAGCTGACTCACGAACTGCAGATTTTCAAGAATTTCATTTCAACGAGACTTTGAAGTGGGAACTTAGCGGATTCAGTGCAAAAGCTGGATTCATGTACCGATATAAAGATATGCTAAGATTTGGTGCGACAATTAAATTCCCAAGCTCCTTTAGTATTAAGGAAGATTATCTTGTCGGCGGAACTGCAAAGTTTGGGACAGGATTTACACCCGATATCAGTCCGGCACTCGAAAGTAATATTGAATACGAGATAATCACACCATATCAATTTTCTGCTGGAATTTCAGTTACTCGCTCACTCTTCACTGTTTCCGGAGATATCAATTTGACAGATTACACTCAGATGGAATTTAAAAATCTTGGCGCTTCAAAAACAGTTCAGAACAACAAAGACATTAAAACTTTGTTTAAGAGTATTATGGATTATTCAGTCGGAGCTGAAGTTAAAGTGTTGAATTCCGGTTTGAAGTTACGTGGCGGATACATGGTCAAAAATTCTCCTTTTAAAAATGATCCGAGTGATTTCAATCGAAAATATATTACACTTGGTGCAGGTTTCCATGCAGACGAATCATTTGCTCTTGATATAGCTTACATCATGGGCAAATGGAAAACTTTCGGCGATAACTACGGTTCGGATGTTTCAAGAACTTATCAGAATATAAAAACTACGGATATTATTTTTACGACCACTTTCCGTTTTTAATTCCAATCAATTTTCAAATCAAACAAAATCTCAAGCGGAGCAAGTCTCCGCTTTTTTATTTAACTTATCGCCGTTTATGAATGGAATCGTTTCCAGAATAGAAAGTAAGGATTATTACGTATTTACTGAGGATAAAGAGATACGATGTTCGCTTCGAGGTAAGTTTCGACTCGAAGCTGAATGGAAAAAAGATAAACTTTTGTATACTGATTTAGTAGTTGTAGGCGATCACGTAAAATTTTCATTGAACGATGACGGCACCGGGGTGATTGAAGAACTTCCGGAAAGAAAAAATTATTTATCCCGGAAAGCCCCACTGCTTAAGGGAATATCAGAAAAAGGAAAACGCGTTGAGCAAATAATCGCTGCAAACGTTGACTATACTGTTTGTGTTACTTCAACTAAAAATCCAAAATTCAATAATCGCGTTCTTGATAGAATGATTGTTACCGCCGAAAGTTGTAAAACCAAACCTGTCATCGTAATTAATAAAATTGACTTGGAAAAAAAGAAGAAAAAACATCTCTGGCACGAACTATATTCGACATGGGGATATAATGTTTTTTCCTGTTCTGCCGAAACAAGAAAAGGCATTGAAGAGCTGAAAGATTTTCTTAAAGATAAAGTCTCGGTTTTTATCGGTCACTCCGGAGTTGGCAAATCGTCAATCCTGAATTCTTTCAGTGACAAGATCGATCAAAATGTTGAGGAGATTAGCGAAGCGTGGGATAAAGGCGTCCACACAACGGTTACTTCGGTTCTTTTCAAGATAAATGATTCCACATTCGTAATTGATACGCCGGGGATCCGTGAAATTGAGCCATATGGAATTACAAAAAAGGATGTGACACACTATTTCAAAGAGTTAGCGAATTATTCACGCAACTGTCGGTTCAGCAACTGTACACATACACATGAACCTGAGTGTAAAGTTAAAGAAGCTGTCGAAGAAGGAAATATCTTTGAAGAACGGTATGAGAGTTACCTTCGTCTTATTGAATCTTTGGATGAAGAAGAATTTTAGCATCAACGTCGTTTAATGAACTTCATCATCGAATGAATTATACTAACAACAATATCATCCGGGACACCATCAAAATGCTTTGATTGAAACCGCATGTCGCAAATTTCATTTACGTAATCAACAACAATAAATTTTCCGTTCTGATTTAAAGCAATTTCGGTTGAGAAAAAATCCAAGCCGCAAATCTTTTGAATCTTTTTCGTAATTCTATAAAGATGTTTTAGCTCATATTGCTTAATCTCATCTTCCGAAAGAATTTTATACTGATGAGTTATATCATTCCACCAGCAGGGAAAGATTTTCCCGAATGCCCAAAAACATCTGAACCAAAATCGTTTGCCTTCCAACTCTAGAGGGGTGACTTTTTCCTGTAAAAGATATTTATCATCCTGAAGATATTGCCGCTCACGGAAGATGTCGTTCAGACTTTCTGCTCCGGTAACTACACCAAGTCCACCGCCGGTTGTATTTGCAGGTTTGATTATGAATGGTCGTCCAAGTTTGGTAAGCTCAGATAATTTGAACACGATCTCCTTTCTTCTACTGTATGGTGAAATGATGATAGTAAAAGGAGTATTGATCCCGTTGGCAATAAACTCAAGATGCATTGTTGCTTTATCGGTTGCAAATTCAACTTGAGAATAATTATTTATAATATAAATTTTTCCCTGCCCGCTCATCCAGATTACATGAGGCAGGCGGGTTCGTGATATTAATTTTGCCAGTGGCAGAAAACGATCATCTGAGTCCGAAGCTCGGTCGAGATAAAATCTGAACTTCAATTCATTGTTCTGCAATCGGAAGTGGACTTCGTCGTAATTGTGGTATTGCACTTTAAACGTTGTGAGGCCGTTCGATTGAAGAGTCCTTTCAATAAGTTCGACAAAATCCTCATCGTATTCCCATGTAAATGCAATTGCGAGATCAAATTCTTTCAATTGAAACCTAAATTCATTTCTTTAGTTCATTTGGCATATTATTGTAACTAATTTTCTTGTAAATTAAAACAAGTTTGAATAATTTTTCGATAAATATGAGATATTACTTCGTACCGATACTTATATCAGCTACTGTTTTTCTATCATCATGCTCAAGCAGCAAAGATAAAATTATCTTATCTGCCGGCGATCAAGTAAATAAACCGAGTCCTTCGGTCAAGGTCGATTCGAAACGTGCTATGAATCATTTTATACAGGGGTCGATCTATGAACAAAAGGGAGAAAACGAAAAAGCTGTTATAGAATTTCAAGAGGCACTCCTTTATGACCAACAAGGGGGTATATACTTCGCACTTGGAAAAGCTTATAGAAATCTTGGGAAGTTTGCTCTTTCTGCATTAAATCTTAAAAAGGCGAATGAACTTGATTCGAATAATGTCGATTACAAATTAGCTCTTGCTCAACTCTACAGAGTTACGCGTCAACAAGATGAAGCAATAGAAATTTACAACACAATTCTCAGTAAAGATTCAACGAATATTGAAATACTTTATGAATTGGCAGTTCTGCATTCACAGACACGTCCACGTTTGGCGTTAGAGTACTACAATCAAATTCTGAAGAAAGTTGGCGATGAATGGGGTTTACTCTACTCAATGATTGAGGTTTACAGCAAACTTGGGGAGTATGAAAAAGCCGGGGAGATTTACGAAAAACTTTTATTCATTGATCCTTCGAATGTCTCAATCAAACAAGCCCTTGCCGAAATTTATCTGATAATTAAAAATTTCGAAAAAGCAGAAGAAATATTGAATGATCTCCTAACCGAGTATCCAAAAGATCATACTTCAAGATTATTTTATGCTCAAATGTTTGTTAAGAAAAACGATTGGGAAAAAGCGTCCGAACAATTCAAAAATATCTTGGCTGATGACTCAGTTGATAGTGAAACAAAGATTCAAATCGCCACCGAATATTTTGAACGCTCTATAAAAGATTCTTCTGTGGTCCCTTTAGTAAAAAATTTATTGCACGAACTTGAAGACCGCGTAGAGGATTGGCGAATTCCGATGTATCTCGGTGCAATTTATGATTCGGAGCGGGACACGCAGAAAGCAATAATCTATTATTCAAAGGTAACAAGTTTAGCAGAATGGAATGTTGAAGCATGGGTCCGTTTGGGAGGACTATATTTTGATAATGGTAGATACCAAGAGTCGATAAATGTGATGAACCGAGCTTACGAACTTTTCCCAAACGAATTTACTGTGAATCTTTTACTTGGGTTATCTCACTTACAGCTCGAAGATCATAATAATGCTATTTCATTTCTTACAAAAGCAAAAGAGCTGAATCCGAAAGATCTTACAACTTTATCCTCGCTCGGCTTTGCTTTGGGAAAATTAGAACGCTACGATGAAGCAATTGCAGTTCTTGAAGCAGCATTTCAGATAGATGACAAAAATCTGAATGTTGTTGCAACTCTCGGAATGATTTACGATAACGCTGAAGAGTTTAATAAGTGTGATAAGCTCTATGAACATGCTTTCAAAGTATTTCCCGACCATGCGTTGCTGCTCAACAACTATGCTTACAGTCTCGCTGAGAGGGGCATTCGTTTAGATGAAGCATTGAAAATGTCTCAAAAAAGTCTTGAGGTTGATTCATTAAACAATTCGTACTTGGACACGATGGGTTGGATTTATTTTCAAATGGGGAATTATGTCCTAGCGGAAAAGTATGTTAAAATGGCTGTTGATCAAGGATCGGCAAGTTCAGAAGTGCTCGAACATAT
>JAHJVF010000014.1 GCA_018828505.1 Bacteroidota bacterium
AAAATCCCTTTAGGGATGACATATAAAACCCTTATTTTGTTCTATAAACAATACAATTATTCTAATTTCTAATGAAAAATTTATTTGTTAAGTTAACGCCTATGCGACAAGTCGGGAGAGGTTTGAAATTTTTTGTAGGGCGAATCGTAAGGCTGCAAATAACAACGCATAGATTCGCTCAATATCATCCCCGACAAGTCGGGATGTTCCACTGAGCGAAGCTCCGCTTCGCTCTACAAAATTCTAATAGTTATAAATGAGCCGAATCTAAAAAGGTCTAAATTGAAAATTAATGCTACACTTCATCCCGACAAGTCGGGATTTCGTGCCTGCACGCCAAAGTGCCTGCCACAGTTCAAGTATTTTGATATGCGGGCGTTACGGCACGCAGGCGTGTAGTGAAGATACGTTTTTAGTTCAATTTCAAAACCCGCCGTGGCGGGTTATTAAAATTACCCTTTTTAGAGTAGGCTCATAAATAAAAATAAGTGACGAATACAAGTGCAAGAAATTCTTTCGAATGCAATAGGTAATATTAGTTCGCCTCCTATTCTCTTCTTTATGCTTGGCTTTGCGGCGGCGATCATTAAATCTGATCTATTCATCCCCGAACAAATTGCCAAAGCATTTTCAATTTACTTTATGATGGCAATCGGATTTAAAGGCGGCGTTGAGCTTTCTAAGAATGGTATAACGAGTGAACTCTTTGCACCTATGGCTGTTACAGTTTTTTTGGGATTCACCATACCGATATTAGCTTTCTATATTCTTAAATCCATTTTAAAAATAGATGCTACCAACTCCGGTGCTATTGCTGCACATTATGGTTCTGTAAGCGTGGTAACGTTTGTAACTGCAGTTGCATTTTTGATTAATGAAGGAGTTCACTACAACGGATTTATGGTCGGTATGATGGCAATTATGGAATCTCCTGCCATATTTATTTCTATTCTTTTAGTAAGGCTGTATAGTAAGCAAGAAGGTCTTTCCAAAAGTTTTGAAGCTAAAGAATTGATCCGCGAATCTTTATTCAACTCAAGTATAGTACTCCTTCTCGGAAGTATGGTAATTGGTTATTCAACCGGCACGAAGGGAATGGAGATAACCAAAGACTTTTTTGTCTCTCCTTTTTATGGAATACTTTGCATATTCCTCTTGGAAATGGGAATACTTGCCGGTAAAAGAATAAATGAATTTAAGCTTGTCGGTGCAACGTTAATCTCTTTTGCTCTAATAATGCCTATCATCAATGCTATAATTGCAATAGTAATTTCAATTCTGTTAGGATTAAAAACAGGGGACGCTTTCTTATTCGCAATTCTCTCCGCATCTGCTTCTTACATTGCGGCGCCGGCTGCGGTTCGTTTAGCTTTGCCTAAAGCCAATCCGTCCTATTATATCACAATGTCTTTGGCTCTTACGTTTCCTTTCAATATTACTTTCGGAATTCCTCTCTACTACTCGCTAACTTTTTTGATTGAACAATTATTTAGGTGAAAAATGAAAAAGCTTGAGATCATAATTGAATCGATAGAATTGAATAACGTTTTGAAAAGAATTAAGGAGTGTAAAATAGAAGGATTCACTGTAATTAAGGACGTGATTGGAAATAGTCATAGTTTCAGCCGAATGGAAAGTGATCTGACAGATGTAATGAAAAATGCGATGATTATAATTGTTGATGAAGAAGAAAAGCTTAGTAAGTTGATTGAGAAAGTTAAGGTGATCATTCAAGATTATTCCGGCATTATGTTTCTATCAGATGTTGAAGTGATTAATTAATCGGCAGAACCATCACTCCGTATTACTTCAGAATGCGGGGTTAAATATTTTCTGCATCTAATGCCTGCTGCAGAACTTTTTGCTGTTTCATTTCAATGGGCGTCAAAAAAAACAACTCTGATCATCTTACACGAAGAAGAATAATGAAACAGATTTATCCCAGTGTCTCCATTATCTCAAAATAACGCAAGCAGATCAAATGACGAATATTACCAAGTTATTTAATTCAGCAGTTCAAGTTTCTGGTTAAAATACTTATTAAATATTACTCGGAATGTATTAATTGTTTTTGATGAGTCGGCAAGTGATGAATAATCTCTGTCGGGAAAATAATAGCAATTTAAAACTGAGGATTCTATTTCATTTTTATCTTCATTTTCAAATGCCCTAAAACCGTGATCGCCCTGAACTACTATGATTGGTGGCTCTTCGGCAGAAAATAAAATGCTGTTCAATGTTTCAATCAAAAGTTTATTGGTATACTTTAATTGTTCTAAGTAGTTGTACTTATTTTTATTGTCGTTCG
>JAHJVF010000098.1 GCA_018828505.1 Bacteroidota bacterium
CGTATGAAACTTTCAGAAGGCGGGCTACGCGCAGGCAGGTAACGCCCGCATATCAAAATACCTGTTTACCGAAGCTTTGCGTAGGTAAACTTGAACTGTGGCATGCACTTTGGCGTGCAGGCACGAAATCCCGACTTGCCTGCTTGCTCCGCCTTCGGCGGATTCAGCAGGCAAGTCGGGATGAAGTGTAGCATTGATTTTCAATTTTGACCTTTTTTGGACCTGCCAGCCATACTCAGCTACAGGAGGCAGGCTGGTTCGGCTCATTAATGTAACAATACAATTAAATATTTTCTAACATTATCCTAATAATTATTTTCCTCACATTTTTTCAATTTTAAACTATTCATTAGCCAGTTTGGCAATATGCTTAACTTCCAAAACCTCTTTCTCAAATCCGAAAAGCTTTTGCCATTAATTCCTGTTCAGCCTTTGACGTATTATAATTGTTCGCCACTCTTCTCCAGGTACTTACTACACTTTTAATATGTTTAATTATATCCAACGCTTTCTTTTCATTAAGACGGAAGTATTCAATAACCTCTAAAGCCAGATCAAAATCCAGAGAGTTATCATTTTCGGAAATATTTAATTTTAAGCCCGTTCCGTTTTCAACAGGATTAATATCGTAAGCGGGAGAAAGAGTCCAGCCACGGTCTGTTAAAATGAAACCATGGTTTCGTAAGTGATCATCTGTATTTGTAACACAGATGCTGAATACAATCCTTTTCCATAGTTCCTGCAAATCCTGGTTAACATTTGCACCGTTCTTAATAAGGAAATCGGCTAATTCTAAGTAACTAACACCATCATGAAAATCAGTACCGTCAGTATAACCAAGCATAGTCATAGCAGAAGCAAAATGAATTCGTTTTTGTCTGTTCGTTCTGTCAAATCTCCTTATAAGAAAAGTATGATATTTAGTTGAATATTTTTTCAGCATTGCATCTGCAACATTCAAACCGGATTCAGCAGCGAGATCATGTACAACCATTTCCCATGCGCCAATATCTTTTTCATCGCTTAGACTTGGGAATTTTGCTATCCAGAGATTGTTTGATTCATCCGTTATACTTGCTTTTGGCCGCGCACCTCCTAGTGAAGAACCGGGAGCTATCAACATATTCAACCACTTTAAATATTCCGGATCATCAGTTATATCATCTTTTTCAATATTCAAGCTGGCTTGTTCTAGTTCGTTTAGTGAAGCCCAGTGTGGAGTGGAAAACTTTCTATTATCATTTAGAAAAGGGTCGTCAATATTTTTCTTAAACCTGAGACCTCCCATCCTATGTTCATCAAAAACACCCAGAAGATAATCAGATTCGAATAAAATTTTTTCAGTTCGTTTTTCTAATCTAGCCAGTGCAGCTTCACGCCTTTGCATCAGAAGACGTCCCCAGCGATCAGGTGAAGAATCTAAGAAAATACCAAAATTGTTTTTTTTGTCATCAAGGTATTGAGTTCCGGTGTAAAGTTGTAAATCGGGATCTATGATTTGAGCATACTTTGAACTCAACCATTCATTGGTATATTGAAATGAAAAGATTTCTTTGCCTCTTATTATTTCAGAATATAATGCACCCATCAGCATTGGTTCTTTTATGTCTAACCAATCTGCAAATACCAATATTTCTTTTCGCTGATTTTTCTTTGCCATATTCGATATCTCTTTTATTTTTTCTTAGGGGCTCTTTCCTTCATTATCAATTTTGCATCCTGAAGTTTCCGCCCTAATTCATCATCACTTGCAACTACCAAAATATCTTCCGCCAATCCTAATACAAAAAGAACCTGAATATATGAGCCAATGCTTACACCTGGTGAACCTTTTTCAATTGCTAATAAAGTTGGGCGGCTTATGTCTGCCCTTTCAGCAACTTGTTCAGCGCTAAGTTTTCTTCTCAACCTGGCTAATTTCATATTTTCGCCCAGTCTATCGAGGATTTTTCTTGTTTTTAGTGACAGCATCAAATTCTCTCTTTTATAATGTAAATTATACTTTACAAATATAGTAAAATTTGTAAATAATACTTGTCATTACGGTATTTTCTTATGGGATTTTAAGACTCGAAGTTACATGATAGAAATATGGATTTTTGGCATTAGTTAACATAAATAAACATAAAAACTGTAAAAACTTCTCATTCCCCAGAGTAATAAGTTTGAATTTCAGGGCAAGGGGATGAAAAAGGAACTACTGCTTTTGGGTGAGCCTGCCCGCTGTGTTTTGGCGGGGAACTGCTTGATTATAACGATGATACTATAAATAAATAAAATGGGGTGTAAAAATGAATCATGTTGTGCTTGTAGAATAGACAATTAATAAAACTTCTTGTACGATACTGTTTGAGCATTTAATTGGCAGTGCTAGAAAACCCTGCCACTACATAGCCTGCCCATTCATAGCTATTTTGTGGCGGGCTATCTTGTGGCGGGTCTGTTTTTAGAAACATAACTCACCCTAAATCTCCCGACAAGTCGGGACAAGCTCTCTCTTGCAAGAGAGGGACTTAAAGTTCACTCCTTCTCTTGGTAAGAGAAGGAGTTGGAGGATGAGTTTCGGTATTTAACCTGCCAGCCGAACTCGGACTGACCCGCCTGCCTCACGAGAAACAATTAGGCGGGCAGGCGAGGCAGGCTGGCATGACTCGTTTTGATACCCCCAATAAATAATTCCGAACTTGAAAAAATCATCTCTCATTCTTTTTATCTCACCGGTTTCGAAATGCAATAACTCAGTAAAATCAAAACCGGTTTTTAATTTCTGTAATTATACATCTCCATTATTTTTTGTTCTTTTTGTGCTTGTCTCGATTATTATTTTGATCCTTGCCTTTACCTTGATCATGCTTTTGTTGCTTTACCCACTTATTATGCTCGGGATGGTTTTTATTCACAAAATATTTTGAATCACGGCTATCGCGGATTGGCTTCTGATCGTGACGATCCTTATATGAGGAATATTTTTCTTTATACGTTTTATGCTTTCGCCACGGTTCCCGCTCATTCACTACAACTTTGTAGGAATTATAAAAGTCATAATTACCAAAACGTGAAGGCAAAGATGATCTGTAAATCCAACGTCCTTTGTTAAAATAGTAATAACGATGTTGAGGGACATGGTAGTAAACGTCGATAGCGGGTAAGTAATAATATTCAACATAATCATAACCGGTGGGACCCCAAGCTGGCTGGGTATCTAAATTGAAGTTGAGACTAATACTTACTTGTGCATTTATAGTGCTTGCCAGGAATAATGCTGCGATTAATACAAAAAAATAACGCATAATGTTTCTCCTTTTTTTTTATTCCGCTGTTTCATCCAACTGCTGTTAGAACGAACAGCGATTGTTTAACTAATTGTTGACCATTGAAATACTCTTAATGATCCGAAGCGCCTCTTTCTCCTTTGTCTTTCACCTTATACTATTCTCGATCCACGCGCAGCGAAGGTGTAGTACCCGTTTGGATGACGATAGTGTAGCGCGTGTCCTTCGCAGCAAAGAACGTTACTGTGGGTGATACCGACTCATTCTGAATGACAGCAGTGGCGGTGACATTTCCTTCGGCAGCCGTTTGGTATGCTGTTGTTTGACCGGCTCCGACATCGTTGATGTTAATCGTGTTGCCTCCAGACGTCTGTATCTGGACATTGGCTTTGTTCGCCCGTTCGTTCCGGATACGGAACTGAGGGTCTTCTTCAGCGGCACAACTGATAATGGCAATTATAAATGCCAAGCTAAGAATACCGACTAGTATGTTTTTCATCTGTTCTCCTTTTTTTTATTTTTTAATTCCGCTGTTTCATCAAACTACTGTTAGAATGAACAGCGATTGTTTAGGGGGTGTAATAGAATAACTGATATATAATATGGGTATATCCATCCCTATGGGACAAGTATAGCTAATTGTTATTACACATATTAAGAGTTATAACTGGATAACTTATTTTATTACACCCCCTTAACTAATTGTTAACCATCGAAATGCTCTTGGTAATTGTCTTAAGAGTTTGATCGGTGTAAGAATAGTTTGCAATTTCCAAGCGTGTATGCAATGCAAGCTTTTCCATAATATTATGAATATGACTCTTAACGGTATAAGTTGATATGCGTATTTTTTGACCGATCTCTCTGTTGCTCATACCTTCACTAAGTAACCCGATAACCTCTTGTTCCCGCTTTGTCATCCGAACTGCTTCTTTCAGTTGGGATTTACCTTCTCTTACCGCGTTTTCAACAATCTGAGAAAAAAGGGAATCAATTAAGAGAGGCGGAAGAACAGTTGACCCTTCAGCTACTGTTCGTATCGTGATTAAAAAATCATTAAGCGATGCATCTTTAAGGATGAAGCCGTTGGCGCCTGCTTTTACATATTGTAAGATATCGGCTTGTACAGGCGCAAGATCCATAACAATGACTTTTGCTTCAGGGAAATCTTTCTTCACTATTTCCACTACATGTAAACTGTTTTGACTTCGCAATCCCAAATCCAATAGAACCACATTTGGTTTTAACTGCCGGATTTTTACAAGAGTGTTCTTACCGTCTCCGGATGTAGCAATTATAACGATATCCTTATGAGGTTTAAGAATCGCAAGGATTCCATCCCGAAGAAGACGGTTATCTTCGATGAGTAATAATCTGATTTTTTTCATAGAATACTCTACTTCTCAAAAAAGATTAATTATAGACCAAAAAGGAAACCGACGGAGAAGACATAGAAGTCGCTATTCTTGTCATCGATACCCGGTATGCTCTTAAAATCGTAATCTATGAATACATAACGAATGTCGGCCGTCAATTTGGAATTTGTACCTATGGGCAATTCCACGCCGCCACCAAAATGCCAGCCGATTTTCTGCTTTGTCTCGTCAGCAACAAACTGAAACGGGAACCTGCTCTGGTCATAATCGAAAGTTGTGTTATACCATCCAGTGCCAATTGCCCCATAAACCATGGGGAGCGGATAAAATAAACCGGTTATCATTACCGGCCAGCTCTTAACCGTCAAGGCTCCATTCGAATATTTTTCCGCACGATAGTTAATGGATGCTTCAACACCAAGACTCGGAGTTAACTTCAACCGCATGGCTACTCCACCCATAAATTTCCCCTCGTCGGCATCCCTGGCTTTTTGATAGCCAATCTGTGGGCCCAGGCTTATGCTCTGTGCATTTACTTGCGTAAGCATCAATATGATTAACCCAATTGTTAGCATTACTTTCTTCAACATAAAATTGCCTTTCTTAAATTAATAGTTTGACTCTGCTCTTACTTCTTAATGTTTGCAGAGTGAGGTTCGTTATAGCTTCTTAAGCATATCGTGTACTTCTTCTTTAGTTTTTCCAAGCTTTTTCTGAAGTTTTCCCAACAATTCTTCACCTTCTATAATTAGTTAAGTCCACCGCTCTCAGCAGCTTTTTTAAGTTTGTCATTTGCAAAAACAGCAATCTCTACCCGTCTGTTCATACGTTTTCCCTCCGGAGTATCATTTGAAACAACAGGTTCGCCTTCACCGAGTCCAACAACTGAAAATCTTGAAGAAGAAACCCCTTGCATTGTAGTATAATCTGATACTCTTTTAGCTCTTTCTTCAGATAATGTTTGATTGTATTTCTCTGTACCATCAGAATCGGTATGCCCTGTTACTAGAATATTTGTATCAGGGTATTTGTTTAGAATGGTAGCAAGTTTCTTGATATTTGTTTTGGCTTGAGGTTCAAGCGTTGATGAATTAGTTGCAAATAAAATCCCTGAATCGAAAGTAATTTTTATACCTTCGCCGACTCTTTCTATTGAGGCATCTGCAATATCATTCTTCATTTCATCGGCTTGGTTATCCATATAATTTCCAATCAATGCTCCTGCGGTACCACCAACAGCAGCGCCTATAATTGCGCCCAGAACCGTGTTACCTGAATAATGCCCAATTACTCCGCCAACCACACCACCGCTAACCCCGCCTATAGCTCCGCCTTTAACGGTATTGCTTGCACCGCAGCCGTAAATAAAAATAGACATGGCTAATGTTGAAATTAATACTATGCCTGTTATTTTTTTCATTATGTTTCTCCAATAGTTATTTAGAACGTTTGGTTATTTTTTTAATCGGTTTTATATTTGATAGAAGCGGCTTTAACTAAGCCGCTTCTATAAATATTATTTACAATTTTATGAGATATGCTTTTTTATTTTGAAAGCAATTTTATTTCAACTCTTCTATTCATAGATCTTCCTTCATTTGTATCGTTTGTAGCGATTGGATTAGATTTACCATATCCTACTATGTTTAGATTATTTCTTTTAACGCCTTGGCTTACAAGGTAGTCTACAACTGATTGAGCTCTTTGTTCTGAAAGCTTTGTATTGTAATTAACTGAACCGATTCCATCGGTATGTCCACCGACTTCCCATTTGTATTCGGTATGTTCGTTCATTGTAATTACTATATCTTTAAGCGCAGCGTATGCATTAGGTAGTAGTTTTGACTTATTAAATTCAAAATTTGTGTCGCCGCTAAGAACTAAAGTCTTTATTTCACCCGGCTGTATAATAATTACAGTTTCTTTTTCTTTCTTAATAGCACATCCATCAGAATCTACCTGGACACCCTTTGGTGTGTTAGGGCATTTATCAAGATCGTCCCGAACACCGTCGTTATCGGAATCAAGCGGGCAACCATTCTGATCTACTGTAACTCCAGCAGGTGTGTTAGAGCATTTATCAAGATAGTCCGGAACACCGTCTCTATCGAAATCAAGCGGGCAGCCGTCTGCATCTACCTTAACTCCGGCAGGTGTGTTTAAACATTTATCAAGATCGTCCTGAACACCGTCTCTATCGGCATCAAGCGGGCAGCCGTTCGCATCTACTTTAACTCCGGCAGGTGTGTTAGAGCATTTATCAAGATAATCAGGAACACCGTCTCTATCGAAATCAAGCGGGCAGCCGTCCGCATCTACCTTAACTCCGGCAGGTGTGTTAGAACATTTATCGAGATAATCTGGAACAGCGTCTCTATCGGTATCAAGCGAGCAGCCGAACTCATCCACTTTAACTCCTATCGGAGTGTCCGGGCACGCATCAATGGAATTGGGAATCCCATCGCCGTCTGAATCTCTATCCCTACCAAAGTAATAAGTTAGACCCGCAGTAGCAGTGTAGAATATATCATTACTAGGACCGGATTGTATATCATCTAGATAATCTTTACTTCCTACTATTACTCCAGCGTTTATATTAAAACTTAAATTTTTCGATACCATAATTCGTACACCTGCATCGCCGTTATAAGCTAACATATTTCTCTTATAATTTCCCTGTTCAAAATTCGGCAATTTATTTCCGTTAGCGTCCTCCGGATAAAAGTAAATGTGGGAAACACCGAGACCCAGCCATGGGTATACGGCATCACCAATAGAAAGGGTATAAAATACTCCGCCGCCGTACAAAACCATTTTTGTAGTATATTCATTTGTTGGATTTCCTGAACCTGCTGGTGGAACTTCTCCGGCAATAAATCCGAACTGCCCGAATCCTCTAAATCCAATATTTCCCTGACCTGTTGCAGGAAGGTAGTATTCCATGGATAATTTACCGGTGTAACTAATCTTTTGAGTACTATAATCGGTAAATCCTAATGTTGCTCCTGCTTCAGTGGTAATACCGAATACGTTTGACATAGGGTTTAACTTTGGGGTTTCAACCAAATCTTGCGCTATAGAAAGCTGAGCAAAACCCAAAAGCATCAGCGATATGAATGTAAATAGTTTCATTTTAGAATCCTTTTTTTGTTAATAAATTATTCACAATTATTTTCTTTTATTGAAAGAAAAATCTTATTCCCAGCCCGGCATCAATTCCTAACCCGGTGCCTGGGGTGAGCTGAAATACCGGTACTAACTCAACAAATACATCTATTGGAGTTGAACGGGGAAACCAGGCTATACCAATTACGCCTCGTATACCGAATGATCCTTCATAACCTCCGCCACTGTTGAATCTGCCTCCGATTCCGTAATAGAGAGGAAATCTTTCGGTTGAACTTATTGCATTGAATGAGTGCCATAGGTAATCCATGTGAAAATGGACGCGTCTGCCTCTATCGTAGTAGCCTTTGTAATAGAAACGATCTCCGCCTACGGACAGACCAAGACCGAAATCAAAAGCATTTGCCTTTGACGTCCAGAGTTTTGCGCTCAACCCGGTTGGTTCTCCTAAAATAAGTCCCATCCCAAATCCGTGGTCCTGCGCTGCGATTGGTTTTGCTAAGATCATCACCATAAACAAAACCATTCCGAACAAAAGATTTTTTTTCATAACTATAACTCCTTTTATTTTTTTTTATTTATGAGCCGAATCAAAAAAGGTCAAAATTGAAAATCAATGATTCGTTTTTGGTTCAATTTCAAAACAATTTTTATTGAAATTATCCTTTTTTGAGTAGGCTCATTTATTTCAGACTTAAATTGATCGTTCCTAAATCTGTATTTTGTTTTGCAACAACCATTACGTTAGTAATTGTTGTATCGTTATAAGCAGCATTTCCTGAGGATACTTTTACATTATAAGATCCCTGTATTAATGCCATTAACTTAAATGATCCGGTGGTTATTTCTGCTGATGTACTTACTGTATCTGTTCCGCTTATAGCATAAACAGAAGCTAAAGTGATTATTGGATTTATCTTGCCTGAAATAGTACCGGAGATTACCGTAGGTATAACTCTAATAACAGGTTTCAGTTTATACTGCTCGCTTCCGGTAAGTACTATTGAATGTTTGGCATCAAAATCAAGCATTAACTCGTAAACAAGTCCTGGTTGGATGTCAAATGCATGATTTAATTTTATCCCTGATTGTTCTCCGCTTGGTACATTAAGACTATATACAATACCGTTTACTACAATATTACTTCCTGTTCCAATTATTAATCTTATTTGTGTATAGTGCCCGGCATCAAGTGAGCTATTACCTAAAACAACACTTGCGCCGTTTCTTAATGTAAGCAAATCATAAGTTGCTGTATTGTTGTTTATTACAACCCAACCGCTGATTGAATCAGCGCCAGATTTATGAACTTCAACTCTTGTAACGACAATATTTACCTGATCAAAACCAGCAGGGGCATCAACCATTGTTAGCTTTATTTGTCCCTGCCCGTTTTCAGGCGATGTTGAATCAGAACAACTCCAAATGAATATAGCTGTTGCAAAAAAACTTAAAAAGGCAGCCAAACGGATTAAATTTTCTTTTATGTGCCACATTGAAAAAACTCCTTTTTAAATAAATGAATTAAAATTGTAAAATATATTTTCGAATTTACAGTTGCACTTGTTATTAGAGATTTCTATACAAACACTTTTTTTGGACACACTACAAGCTACAAGAGGGTGCAAGGCAAATCAATCGGTCAAAGGGATGAAAAAGGAACTACACCTTTTGGTTGAGGAAATAATCCGATTCATATTGTATTTTGTTGATGGATCAATTGTTGACCATTGAAATACTCTTGGAAATTGTTTTAAGATTTTCATCAATGCCTCTTACTTCTTAATGTTTGCAGAGTTAGGTTCGTTATAGTTTCTCAAGCATATCGTGTACTTCTTCTTTTGTTTTTCCAAATTTTTTCTGAAGTCTTCCCAACAAATCATGGTGAGCGTGTTCATGTGATTCATCCATCAAGTTAGTCGGGGATACCATCTTTGTTATTATCCTTGAATGCCTTGAAGCTTGCTTTAATCTCACTCTGGATGTTGCTGTCAATCAAGTCCCTGTTGTTCTCGTTATTCGGATCCATATACTGATTATTGGAGTCGATGAACCAGATGTAAGGTTTTATTTGCAGGGTAACATTGGACTTCGTCTCGGTTACGATAAGCGCGTTCGGAAAGTTAAGCTTTTGCTTTGCGCCCTTATCGGATTTGTAAACGAACCGCACGCCGTTATAAGTGCCTTTGGCGACCACAGAAAATCTAAGGTTACCTTCAGCGAATTCGGGGTCGGGTATGGGTTCCTTGTCAGAAAGCTTATGAACCTCGAACTGAATCTTGTCGTAGGTGCCAACCGGAATGTATCCGGACCCAATAATGTTAACGCTGGAATTCAGGTTCAGGTAAAGCACGTAAGGACCTGTCTTGAAATTCGTTGAATCGCTCGAATTGGGGATGTTCAGCTTAATATCTTTTATAAGTATCTTAACCGTGTCCAGAACGAGGTTGCCGGTGGCATCGGTTGTATCGGCTGAGCTCATGTGGCTTACTTCGAAATTATCCGATCGAGTCGGAGTAACGGTGTTGTCGGAACAACCGTTAATGTTAAGCAAAGAAATGCTAAGCACTGCAGCAAGTGCAATAAAAGTTATTAATTTCGGTCTTAGCCATTCTTGATTGTAGATATTCATGTGTATTTTTCCTTTATGTTATTTGATTTGAGATGTTTTTCATGAAAATTATTAGTTTACACGTCAATCAATTCTTTAACGGTACTACAAACCGAACAAGACGCTTGCCGTGAAAAGAACCGAATGAATACTCCGCGCGTTTGAAATGAAATTTTTATCGTCCCCCGCAGAGTACCGAGGATCTCGTTCGTCATTCAAAGAAAGATAGGAATCAATGCGTTGGTTTATTCCCGGATTGACGTCGTTCCATTCTTTGCCGAAGACATTCATCAAGTTGTACGAGATATTAAAATCGAGCGATAGCAAAGGACCTACGCTCACTTCTGCTCCCGCCGAGAACCCTACACCAAACCGTGTTGCACTATTCACGCTATACGTTGCACTCGGAACTTTGGAAACCCCTTGAAACGTCGTCTCGCCGCTGAACGAATTCAATGCGAGGTTTGCGCCGATGTACGGAATAACCGGTGACGCAGGTAAGCTGAGACGAAATTCAGGGCCCACTTTCAGCGATAGAATCTTTTGCGTAATATCCACTGCTCCCTGACCTGGTTCAGAATTTCCTGTGTTACTTAACGACGAGTAATCAATTTCACCCGTGAGATTGAATCCTGATAACCCAATCTTGGCCTTTCCATGAATGTTAAGACCACTGCTGAGTCCATAATTAGAACCGTTATAATATTCAATGGTTGAGCCGCTGAAATCTGAAGCCGGACTCATTACCCCGAAGCCGCCGCCAAGTTTGATGTTCTCTTGCGCTTTCGTTTGTGTGATCGTCAGTGCTGTGAGTGCAATAATTACAGCCGAAAATTGAAACGACCGAATAAGCAGTTTCATAATACCCTCTTTAACTGTAAGATTGAAATGTTTCATATAGATTCTCCTTAATAATTGTGTTATAGTATTCTTCATTTACTACCGAAATTAAGATGCAACTAATTAGGACGTAAATTCAATCGTGCAAAGGGATGAAAAAGGAACTACATCTTTTGGGTTAGATAGCCATCAGATAATGCCGAGATTCCGGCGGGAAATTAATTATTAGAATACCTTTAACAATTTTCTTTTAGAATCTCTTCAGCGAAAAAATAATTGGCTGCTTCTCCAAAGGGATGTGCGAATGCGGCAAAGCCGTCCATTCGGACACCACTATGTGGGATCCCCACAAATGCATATGCAGTGCCAGCTTATCCTTATTGCATTTACACAATTATTGATCGACATGCAGTGATGGCGGTTTGCCTGTACTAATGACAATGTTCAGCCATTGATTAGGAATTTAGTTCAACTATTTTACGGTGTAGGCTTTACAATAGTATTGCCGGCTAATGTTACCGCGGCAATGTGTGCTAACAATCTGCCTTCAACTGTTGCACCGGTATTCAATGAGATTGATTGATCAGCCATGATAGTTCCTTTGAAGACAGAGGTCGTTCCAAGAGTTGCCGAACTGCCAACCTGCCAAAAAATGTTGGAAGCCTTCGCGCCGCCACTCAAAATAATTTGGCGACCCGATGTTGTGACAAGTGTGGATACCATCTGCAGAATGAAAACAGCATTTGCGTTCCCCTTGGCATCGAAGGTGAGATCGCCTGATGATATCTCAAGTGATCCACTCGATTTATAAAGACCGGGTGTGAGTGTCAGTCCGCCGAGATTTCCGGCAAGAAGCACCATATCAGTTGATGTGCGTCCCGCGGCATCATTATACGCCGTTGTCAAATCGCCTTTCGCTGCCGTTAACATAGCAGGAACACCTGCGGGAGAAATATCATCGGCCGCATAAATCGTCCCGGTTACTTCGGTTAAACCAAAACCAGTGATGAACGATCTTGCCGCCGGACTCAATCCGATATCTCCGGTAATGGCAGATGTTGGAATGTTGGAAATTAACGAACCGGCAAGAATCACAAAACCTGCGGTTGATCGAAGGTTGACCGTTGCCTGCACGGTAGTTTGAAGAGGTATGGCTATTGGTGTTGGACTTACTACTGTATCATCTTTTTTACAACCGGCTATCAAAAGAAATAAGGGTAATACAGCGGTCAGTCCCGCTTTTCGCGAGACACCGACGAAATGCGTCCACCTGCTTAAGACAGTTATTGGATTTTTTGTATTGGTTTTCATAAAACTTTCCTTATGAGGTTTTTGTGATGTATTACTATTCATATTTTGAATAGTCGGTGAAGTGAATTTTTTTTTGATTGAATGAGAACAAACATCCTAAAAAATATTTTTGACTTTTTACATAACCTCAATCTCTCAGACTTCTGAGAGATTGAGATTAGCATTTACTTATTTACTTCATGAGGATCAACTTCTTAATCGAGACGAAAGACCCAGCTTCTCCCGAAGGGATGGCATTCGCCACAAGACGGTAGAAGTACACACCACTTGGAAGCGACCAAGTATTTCCGCCGGAGGCGGATCCGCCTATGGCGGAAAACGGTACTGTATAACTTCCGGCTTCCTGATTGCTGTTCACAAGAGTAGCAACTTCACGACCAAGCGAATTGTAGACCTTGAGGGAAACCTGAGCAGCCTTCTCAAGACTATATTGAATCCTCGTGGATGGATTGAACGGATTTGGATAGTTCTGGAAGAGCGCGAATTTTTGAGGCGCTAAACCATTCTCGACAGCGGTCACCGTTGGCGGCCTAGTGACGGTATTGGCGTCTAATGTAACTGCGGACTGTGCCAGCGCTCTACCGTTCAAAGTTGCACCGGTCTGCATCTCAATCAACGTCTGACACAATATGATTCCCTTCATGGCAGCTGTCGTTCCAAGGGTAACTTGGCCGGCGACCTGCCAGAAGATGTTGGAAGCCTGTGCGCCGCCGCTTAGAGTAACAATGGCTCCGTTGGCCAAGGTTAGACCTTGCGCTATCTGGAAGATCCAGACATCGCTTGCGGCGCCCGAGATAGTGACACCAGCAGTAGATACTAGGACCCCGGTCCCCCATTTATAGAGACCAGGA
>JAHJVF010000099.1 GCA_018828505.1 Bacteroidota bacterium
ACATCCCCACTTTAGCATCAACTCTGCTTTTATGAATCTTGATAATCTACATTTCTACGGTTGAGTTTCTTGGAAGGCAATATTAAGACAATGCAAACCAAAGAACTACTAAAGCGCTCCAATCTATAATTAGGATTATATACTTTAACATTCCTTGTGAACCAGTTTTAGAAGTGACTTTTATTCCAGTTCTTATTTCATAAAGTAGATCAGGTAATCTCGCAATCATTAACATTGCAGCGACTAGAACAACTCCTATATTCCCAAAATGAAATAATAAGTAATAGAACAATACCATTAACAATGAAAAGAAAATTGTAATGAAAAAATTAGTTCGATTTAATTTAATCGCTTCCTTTTGAATTAGTGGATGATAATTCTCTATTTCAGCATTGGAAGTTTTTCCAAACATTCCTCTGACAACCATTCCTAATAAATTTGCAGTAAGGAATAAAAGAATAAAATACCCAACAATGGTTTTGATTATAGATAGTATTATGTCAGTCATATTCATTTTAGTAATTATTTTTTCATTTAACTTTTTCTGGATCTCCCGCACAATAAAGAAGAACTATATGTTCGGGAGTTACTTTTTTCTTATTCCACCAATGATTTTTATAACCAAGAGTTTTACGAAAACACAAAACAGCTTTGCCCAAATGGATTTCAGCTTCAGGTTTACCAAACATCGTCAAATACAAACCAATATGGTAAAGGACATTGTTGGGACACCAAAGTATCATATCTCTAACAGATTTAGTAAAAGAATCACGCCATTCTTTGGAGTAATCTGTCCTTCTCTCATACCATTTCTGCAGAAACTTGTCCATAGTATCCCTCTCGGCTTGAACACGCCGATTTCTTTCGTCAAAGCTAAAAGTGATATGCTTTCTAAGCCAAAAGACAACAACACTTCCGAGAGAAAGACCAGAAAAGAGAGCGATTATAATTGGCTGAATAACAAGCTCATACATAATTTACTCCTCTCAAAAATATTAAAATGCTCAACACTCATAATTATTTTAGATTACCTAACTATATAGTTAACCCGCAATTCCGTCAGCTGACGGATCGGGATAATCCTCCTTTCGGCGGACATGCATGCGAGCAGTTGGGATGTTATATTTTAATAAAAACTTAATTATCATTTCATTTTCTTGCTTTCTTGCGGGATAACATTCCCAATATTAAAGAATACTATCCAGCGGACTTTTTACTCCTAATACTGTTTTTAATACGTGGGTATAAATTATTGCAGGATTAACAGACTGCCGATATATGAGAATGGAATCTTCCCCTTGTCTACCATATCTCCACGGCTGATGCATATTCTTTGTTCTCTCAACCGCATTTTAGCAAACGTAAGAATCACTGTCAATAAGAAACTCGGCCGAAAGATTTCCTGCACGAAGCTGATAGAAATATACGCCGGTAGATAATGGATAATTGTCCGTAAGCTGACGAGCGTGCTGCACAAATAAAGAATTGTCATTTCAATTCGTTAGCAGGATTATCTGGGTTGCAGGTCTCTGTTATATTTACCTTTAGCCACAAATACGGAACTTCAGTAACTAAGAATTTCTCAGTTTAATTTATTACCATCTTTCAATCTTTAATTTTTTCAATTAACTTTGAATATGCGGATAAAAGAAGATTCGATTAAAAACTTGCTTGCATCGATAAGTATTGTTGATGTAATCTCCGATCATGTCCAGCTAAAAAAACGCGGGAAAAATTTTGTCGGTCTATGTCCATTCCACAACGAAAAAACTCCCTCATTTACTGTAAGCGAAGAGAAAGGAATGTTCCACTGTTTCGGCTGCGGAGAAGGGGGCAACACACTTTCATTTTTAATGAAGCTTGAAAAATATAACTATGTCGATGCCATCGAAGAGCTTGCAAAAAAGTTTAATGTCCAACTTGACTACGAAGACGGCAGATTTTACGAAAAAGATGCAGAGCTTGAAAAGCTTTATGACTACAGCAGATTGACGGCAAGATACTTTTACGATAATCTTACGAAAACAAATGAAGGGGAGAACGCTCTTAAATATCTTTATCAACGGGGACTTTCCGACGAAGTAATTAAACATTTTGGATTGGGTTATTCGTTAAGTTCATGGGAAGGGCTAAATAATTTCATAGCCAAGAATAATTACGAAACAACAATTTTTGAGAAGCTCGGGTTAATTTTAAAACGCGAAGATGGAAATTATTATGATCGTTTCAGAGGTCGAATTATCTTTCCGATTTTCTCCACATCAGGAAGAGTCATTGCCTTCGGTGGAAGATTGCTCGGCGACGAAGAAAATCAACCAAAGTATTTAAATTCACCCGAATCAAGAATTTACATTAAAGGAAAATCTCTTTATGGATTATTCCAAACAAAAGATGACGTCCGAAAAAAAGATTCCGCAATATTGGTTGAAGGATATATGGACCTTATCTCATTGTATCAGGAAGGATTTCGTAATGTGGTCGCAAGTTCAGGGACAGCGCTGACATCCGACCAAGTGCATGCCTTATCAAGACTAACAAAAAGTATTATTATCATTTATGACTCTGATGAAGCCGGACAGAAAGCCGTTGTAAGGGCTTCTGAGCTAATGCTCGAAGGGGATGTCGATTTCAAAATTGTTACTCTTCCCGATGGAGAAGATCCTGACTCGTTTGTAAAAACTCATGGGGAAGAAAGATTCAAGCTGGAACTTCAGACTGCAAGCAATTACATCGATTTTATAAATACTCTTTACACAAAAGATAAAAAGATTTTAGAGAATTCAGATAAGCTGAAGCTCATTAATCGAATTCTTGAGATCACGGCGAAAGTGCGGGATCCAATCAGAAGATCTTTATACGTGAAAAATATCTCCGAGAAATTTAAAATAAGAGAATCTGCTTTGGCAGAATCGCTAGGAAAATATTTAGTTCAGCAAAATAAATTTGAAAGTGTTGCTAGAAAAGTTGTTGACGAAAAAGCTGCAGATATAGAGAAAAAGTTTGATTACAAAACTGTTCCTGAGATTGAAAAAAGTCTGCTTCAATTGATGTTCACGAACGATAAAGAGCTTTGCGATTTTCTATTTTTACACATTCCTCCTGAAGATCTTACGAATGAAAAAACACAAATCGTTGCAAAAGTAGTCCAACGGGAATTTGAGAAGGGGAATCAACCCGAAGAAGATTATATAACCAACCTTTTAGAAGATGAAGACCTTCGAAATCTTTTGGCTGAAATTGTTTTCGAAAGGTATAAAATTTCGAAATCTTGGAATTATAATCCTGCTCAGGATTCAGCAGCTGAAATAAATTGGAGAGTTGCAGAAGACCTTATTAAAAAATTTAAATCCGATTACCTTGAAAAACAGATATATAAAAATCAAGTGCAGCTTAAATCTGCTGTTGACATTGAGGAAATAAAAAAATTGATGGAGATAGATAAACTGTTGAAGCAAGAGATAATTAAAATTAAGTCAATGAAGTTTAGAGAGAACTGAGCTCTTGCTGACAACGATTAAATTCCTGCTCGAATCGATGTGTTAATAAATTTAACTTTTTATTGCTCAAGATGACCGCATAATCACTTTGCGATTAAAACTCTTAATCTAAAAATTGAAATTTGGGAGATGTAATGAGAATCATAAAACTAGTCTTATTATTTACAACCTGTTTTATTATTGGATGTTCAAATCAGAACGGAAAGGATCTAATTGAAACCTCTGGAACAATTGAAGCAACACAAGTAGACATTAAATCTAGGGTAACTGGAGAGTTACTTGAAATTAAAATTAGAGAGGGTGATAAAGTTAAAGCAGGTGATGTGATTGCCATTATTGATGATGCTGAACTCCAAATTCAGAAAGCTCAAGCCTCAGCGGCTCTTAATTATGCCAAAGCGAAGTATCAAACTGTAATTGAGGGGACAAGATCCGAAGACAAAGCTCAGCTCGAAGAGTTTGCTAAGCAAGCTCATCTGAATTTTCAAAATGCGAAGCAGGATTATGAAAGAATAAAAAACTTGTTTGAAACTCAAAGTGTATCACAGAAAATGCTTGATGACGCAAAGCTTAGAATGGAAGTCGTTGAAGCTCAACTTTCCGCAGCAAAAGAAAATTTGAAAAAGGCAATAACAGGTGCAAGACAATCAGAAATTAATGCCGCCAAAGCTGCAGTTGAACAAGCAAAAGCAGCAGTAGATGCAGTTGAAAAAAGAATTAACGATGCTGTTGTCCGATCACCAATAGAAGGCTTTACAACATTAATGAATTATGAAAAAGGGGAGCTTGTTAATGCCGGAGCTGTTCTAACACGGGTTGTTGATCTTCAAAGTATATGGACAAAAATATTTATAAACGAGATTGACCTCGGTAAAATTCACTTAAACCAGGATGTAATCATAAAAGCAGACTCGTTCAAAGATCGGGAATTTAAAGGACGGATTTCATTTATCTCTCCCGAAGCCGAATTCACACCAAAAAATATTCAGACTAAAGAAGAAAGGGTTAAGCTTGTGTATGCGGTCAAAGTTTCAATTTCAAATGATGAATTGCTGTTGAAAGAGGGCATGCAATGCGACGTCTTAATTAAATGAAATATCACCTGCCCGCCCCAACTAATTCAAATAGGCAGGCGGGAATAGTAAAAAGTAAAACTAATGTTGTTAATTATCGAATAATTGAATGCAGGAAGTATTATCTGTAAAAAATCTTTGCAAGTCATTTAATCAAGTAATTGCACTTGATGATTTTGAGCTTAGAGTAAAAGAAGGAGAACTCTTCGGTATTGTTGGGCCTGATGGTGCGGGGAAAACCACGGCAATAAAAATATTTTGTGGTGTTGAAAAAAAAGATGCCGGGGACATCAACATTCTTGGATACAATATTGATTTTAACAGAGAATTAATTAACCGGGAAATTGGTTACCTATCTCAAAAGTTTTCCCTTTACGGCGATCTAACCATTGATGAGAACATTGAATTTTTTGCAAAGATACACGGAGTGAAAAACTATAAAGAAAGGAGAGAAGAGCTTCTTCATTTCACACGATTAACTCCTTTCAGAAAAAGATTAGCTGATAAACTTTCAGGTGGGATGCGGCAGAAATTAGCTTTGGCTTCAACGTTAATTCATTCTCCCAAAATAATTTTTCTTGATGAACCGACAAATGGAGTCGATCCTGTTTCCAGAAGAGATTTTTGGGGAATTCTTTCCGTGCTTCTTAAACAAGGAATTACAATCATTATTTCAACTCCATATTTGGACGAAACTGAAAGATGTACAAAAGTTGCCCTTGTAAATAAAGGAAAAGTCTTGATTCAGGACACACCAGCTAAAATAAAAGATGTCATCAAAGAAAATGTTTATGAAATTGTCTGCAGTCCTGTCCGAGAAATTTACAAGCATTTGAAAAAGCGATTTGATCAAATGGAAATTCAGATGTTTGGCGATCGATTGAATGTGTTAACAAGTATTCCGTTTAACAAAGTAATTGACGAGATTACATCGCAAGGTTATAAAGTGATTGATTCCAGAAAAGTTCTCCCCTCGCTTGAAAATGTTTTCATTCATATGATGACAGAAGCTTATGAATGATCAATTAGCCATTTCGACTTCAAAGCTTACAAAAAAATTTGGCGACTTTATTTCTGTCAATGATGTAACTTTTAATGTCAAACGGGGCGAAATATTTGGATTTCTTGGCTCGAATGGCGCCGGTAAAACAACAACTATCAGAATGCTTTGCGGCATTTTACCGCCGACTTCCGGAAGCGGAGTAGTTGCTGGTTATGATATTTTAACTCAACCTGAAAAAATAAAAGAAAATATCGGTTATATGTCTCAGAAGTTTTCTCTCTACTCTGAGTTAACTGTTGAGGAGAACATAGATTTTTTTTCCGGTGCTTATAAGCTGAATAATAATTTACGGATCAACGCTAAAAAACGAGCTCTTGAAATATCAAAGTTGACTGAGAAGAAAAAAATTCAAGCAAGGAATCTTGCAACCGGATGGAAACAGCGGCTTGCACTTGCATGCGCGCTTCTTCATAATCCTAAGATTGTGTTTTTAGACGAACCTACAGCGGGAGTTGATCCTATTTCTCGCAGAGATTTTTGGGATTTGATCTATGATCTTGCATCAGATGGAATTACAATTTTTGTTACAACCCATTTTCTCGATGAGGCGGAACATTGTACATCTATCGGGCTAATTCACGAGGGAAGGATTGTTGCTCAAGGTTCCCCGCAATTCTTAAAAGGTCAATTTCAGCAGCAACTCTATCGGATAGAAACAAACAATCCAATTGAATTGATGGAATTCCTTCAGAAAGAAAATTGGGTCCAGGATATCTCTCTTTTTGGTAACAGTATTCATGTAAGTTTTCAATTCGGAGTCGAACCAAAAAGTTTAATCAAAGATGCTGCAAGCAGATCACAGCTCATCATTCAAAATTTTGAAAAAATAAGTCCATCACTTGAAGATGTTTTTATAAGCATAATTGAAGATAAAAGTGTGATCAAAGGTTCAAATTGAATCATCCCTGGAAAAATATATTAAATAAGATCACTGCCAGTATTGGACGAATCGTACCGATTGCTAAAAAGGAGTTTATCCAGTTTACAAGAGATAGACGCAGCTTACTTGTGTTCACATTCGTACCGATGTTCATGTTAATTTTATTTGGCTACGCTCTGAACCTTGATGTTAAGCATGTTCCAACAATCATCTGGGATCAGTCTAATTCAAGCTTGAGCCGTGAATTTATCCAATCAATAACAGACAACGAATATTTTGATATAGTAAAAAAGGTAAATAGCTATAACGATATAGAATATCTGATTAATAATGGAAGTGCAAAAGTCGCTTTTATACTACCGGATGATTTCGATAAGAAAATTCTCAAACACGAAAATGTTCAATGCCAGGTCATTCTCGATGGAAGTGAATCAAACACAGCATCGAGCATTATCGGATATATAAACTACTACACAAATAATTACAATCTTAAAAAGGTAAAAGAGGAATTTCCTGGCGATTTACCATTTGCCAGTGTAGAGCTGGTGCCGAGAGTATGGTATAATCCCGAACTTAAAACAGCAAACTTTTTTGTCCCCGGATTAATTGCTTTCATACTTATGATAATGGCAGTGATCGCAACTGCGCTCTCAATGGTCAGAGAGAAAGAAAGAAACACTGTCGAGCAAATTATTGTCTCTCCGATCAGAATGTATGAGCTGATCATCGGAAAACTTTCTGCCCCCTCGTTGATCGCTTTAATTGCAGCAGTATTAGTCTTGTTGACAGGATGGGTTCTTTTCGGTGTATCTGTCAAAGGAAATTTAATTCTATTATTGATTTACACAATTGTTTTTCTTTTCACAGCTCTCGGGGTAGGAATATTAGTATCGGTGGTATCTTCAAGCCAGCAAGTAGCATTTTTTATTTCTGTGATTGTAACTCTTCTGCCGACACTTGTTTTTTCCGGATTTATCTTTCCACTGAAAAGTATGCCTTTGATCCTCCAGTATATAAGCAATATCATTTCTGCAAAATATTATTTGACGGCACTTCGCGGGATAATTCTCAAAGGGGTCGGATTCTATTATTTATGGGAACAAATGGTTTACTTGCTCATCTTTCTTGTCGTGATATTTATTGTCTCGGTAATAATTCTTAAAAAGAGAGGACTTTCTTGAGAACAATAATTGACTTCCTCAAAAAAGAATTTCTTCAATTGATGCGTGACCCGAGGATGCTTCCAATTATTTTTATTGCCCCGATTCTTCAGCTCGTGATTATCGGATATGCGGTAACGTTTGACGTCAAAAATATTTCACTGGCAATTTGTGATCTTGACCGCTCGCAATCCAGCAGAGAATTCTATCAATCATTTGAATCGAGCGGTTACTTTAATATCGAATACTTCATCGATAATATAGGCGAGGTGGATTACTATTTAGATAAAACACTAGCAAATATTGTAATTATCATTCCAAAAGATTTCTCTAAAAATATTTCGAAAGGGACATCGTCAAAAGTTCAAGTGCTGCTCGACGGAGCAGATGCGAACTCTGCAAATATCAGTATGGGTTACACATCGAGCATTGTGTTTAATTACAATCAAAAAATACTACTTGAGTTCAAAGATAAATCAGGTTATGAATTAAAATTCGCAAGAGTGGTGCCCGAAACAAGAGTTTGGTTCAATCCTGAATTGATCAGCGCAAAATATTTTATCCCTGGCGTTATAGGACTTTTACTTACACTAATGACCGTTCTGCTTACTTCAATGGCGATCGTGAAGGAAAAAGAAGTCGGTACTCTCGAACAGCTCATTGTTACTCCTATAAAATCATGGGAGCTGATACTCGGTAAGCTTGTTCCTTTCATAATTATCGGGTTTATTGATGTTGTAATTGTTGTAACTGCTGGAATATTGATCTTTGATGTTGCATTGAAGGGAAATTTCTTTTTACTTCTTTTAAGCTGTATACCATTTTTATTTTCAACTCTCGGACTTGGATTATTCATATCAACCATCTCACGCACACAGCAGCAGGCGATGATGATGTCTGTTTTTATTGTGATGCTTCCATTCATTTATCTTTCGGGATTTACCTTCCCTATTGAAAATATGCCTGAGATAATTCAGTTCACGACACATTTTATACCGTTGAAATACTTTTTAATAATTTTAAGAAGCTTGTATTTAAAAGGTGTCGGTATTTCTGAAATTTGGGATGAAATGCTAATTATGTTGGCTATCGGAGTTGTGATCTTTTTCCTGAGTCTTATAAGATTTCGCAAGAGCTTGGAGTGAGAGAGTTCTCACTTAAAAAGATTCCATCTTTATTAAAAAG
Source organism: Bacteroidota bacterium (assembly GCA_018828505.1). GTDB lineage: Bacteria > Bacteroidota > Ignavibacteria > Ch128b > Ch128b > JAHJVF01. Next base: position 8,859 of record JAHJVF010000099.1, read on the forward strand.
GGTTCTACCGCTAATAGTGTGAAAACAAGTCAAGTTGTCCGTTAGACATGCCTGCTTGCCGAATGAACCTTATAGCCTCATATTCGTTCAGCAGGCAAGATTTATTTCTCCCGCAGATACCGCTAATTACCGCGGATGTATTTCTGCGTTCATTGGCGAAATCTGCGGGAAATTGTTTTTATAATTTATTCACTTTCCGGAAAATATTTTTTGCAATATTGTCCGTATTGAAATTCACAAGTATCGCTAATTTTTTACCTGATAACTTAAGATACGTTAATCGGAATATTTTAATGTCTAATCCAATTTTCAATTATATTTTTTCCAAGCGGAGTCATAATTGATTCCGGGTGAAATTGAATTCCTTTTACATCGAATTCTTTGTGTGAGATTGCCATGATAAGTCCATCGTCAGTAGCGGCAGTTACGGTTAAGCAATTTGGAAAGTGTATCTCGTCAACCACCCAGGAGTGATATAAACCAACATCAAACTCATTCTCCAATCCATCA
>JAHJVF010000100.1 GCA_018828505.1 Bacteroidota bacterium
CCCAATCCTTGCCGGAGTTTGTACTTCTATAAAAAGCATAGTCGGCAGCAGCATAAATTATCGAAGTATCGGTTGACGCAATTCCTATTCGAGTTAATTTTTGGTTGAATGTTTTTACTTCATACCAATTCTTACCTTTATTGTTGCTTCGCCATAATGATATATCATCCCTTGTCATGTATACTATATCTGAATTCCAGGGATTAAAAACTAACTGTGATATATAATTAGAGGTATATATAATATCCCATTTCTCTCCCGCATTTGTGCTCATTATCGTTTTATCACCTACATAAATATAAATAAAATCTTGTTCGTTGTACGGTAACGCAATTTCACAAACCCAAAAATCCTTGAATCCAGTCTCAATATGTTTTACAATATTTCCACCGTCTGTTGTACGGAAAAGTGCACCTGACCATGTTGAAGAATATACAATATTAGGATTCCCCGGATGTATAGCTAACTGGTTTTGATGCACTGTCCCTCCTGGTGGACCAATCAGTTTTGGTGTCTGTGCAAATAATGAAATCACCAATAAATGAAACAGGATGATAATTCTAACGCATTCTTTCATTTTAATCGAAGACTTATTTATTATGAAATAAAGAAACCGGTTATCCCAAGAGTTATCGGGATGACCGGGTTTCATACTATTTATCTCAGCAATAACATCTTTTTTGTATCCTTAAAACTTCCCGAATTTATTGAATAGAAGTATATGCCGCTGGGTAAATTATCCGTTTTGAAGACGACTGTATGTTCTCCTTCAGGCTTTATTTCATTTACTAATTCAACTACTTCACTACCCAAAATATCAAATACTTTTATTTTAACTAATCCTTCTTCTTTGAGTGAATATTTTATTGTTGTTAAAGGATTGAATGGGTTTGGATAGTTCTTAAGTAATTTATATTCATAAGTATTGATATTTACCTGATATGCATTATTTTTCCATAGCGTGTTTGATGCACAGCTTACATCATCCGATACAGCTGATTCATAATTTCCATCTACTGTAGTTACTCGATAATAATATCTCTTTTTAAACTTTGGATCGGATACTATAACTTGATTATCCGTCCAGCTTGTGCCTGTAGTATTAGTGGCAACATATAATTCCATTCTTCTTCCATGTTCAGACCGATATACATTATATGAATCTGCATCCGGTACGGGATTCCAGCTTATTGTAGGATGCCTTCCGATGGTAGCGATTATTGAAATGCCGGTAGGTTTACCAGGTAAGTTGGCTGCATAAGATAAAGCCTGATCAATCTTAAGCAAACCTGATCCGAATTTTATAGGTGAATAAGTACTGAAATTTGTAAAAGCCGTTTTCTTAAGAATATTTCTGATATCAAAATTGGTTAATCCGGGATAGTCCGACCATAACAATGCTCCGGCGCCAGAAACCTGAGGTGTAGCCTGCGAGGTTCCCGTCATATTCCCATATTTTGAATCTGGGAGTCCGCTATATATAGTCGAAAAAATATCTTCACCTGGTGAGGCGATTTCAATTTGATAACCTGTATTCCCTAAGTGATCCCAAAACTTCCACTTTAATCCAGCTACAGCCATTACGGTATTATCCCTTGCAGGAAAGTATGGTGTAGTTGCGCTAGCATCATTACCGCCTGCAGCAATTAGCAGACATCCACTGGTATTATAAGCAAAATCAATTGCATCTTTAATAGCACTTAATTCATCTACTTTAAAACTCATATTTATAATTTTTGCTCCGTTAGATACTGCAAAAAGAATTGCGTCATCTACTGCATCGCTATGAATAACTGAATGAGTATCGCTAACCTGCTCAATAATTCTTAATGCCATTATCTGAGAACCAGGTAAAGAGGGACCCCATCCGCCTGCCACACCTGCAATACCTACACTGTTACTTGTTGCCGCAGCAGCAATACCGGCTACGTGAGTTCCATGATTTTCGCCGAAGTTAGGATCTGGGGTATTATTGATTACATAATCCCATCCTAGACCAGGCCATTTATTTTCTATAAGATCAGGATGATTTAGGAATACACCTTGATCAATTACGGCAATAATAATCCCATTACCAAAATTAGATGTAAAATTCCAGCCCTCCGGGGCATTTATATCGGGTCTTGTGGAATGGTTAAGGTAATATTGATATCCAAACCATGGATCATTTGGGACAGTGAGCATTTCCCCGTATGAGTTTATATCAATATTTTCAAATAAGCCGGTATTCTTCATTAATTCATAATACTCTGAGAAGTTAGAATCTTCCGGAAGTTCCAAGTCGATATACCCTAATATATTTTCACGCTTTACCTTGATCCCTAAGGATTTATTTAACGTAATCATATCTATCTTTGACATTTCTCCCTTAAGTTTGACAGTTATAGAACGGGTGTTTACTAAAAATCTTTCTCCGGTTTCGGAGTTAGTTACATACCAGCGATTGTTTTCTTTAGAATATAATTTACCATCTAAATTCATTGTTTGATGCTGGGCGTTTATAAAGCAAGGGAGGGAAAGTAGTAAAGCGGTATAAAGTATTATCTTTTTCATTTTGGTACCCTATAAATTTTGGTTGTAATTGATATTGTATTGGAAACAATATTTTTGTTTTTTGTGTCAACCTATTTCAGGACAAAACAACAATATAAAATCACTACCAATAATCATCATAGGCTCTTTATTTGTTTTTATTATAATAAAAAATCAGAATAAAATCAATTAATTTTGGTCCTACCGTTAATACCTCAATACCGACATAGAGGAATAAAAAAGTCTCATGTTTATTGATAAACAGCGGTTATCTTTGCGTTGTAAAAATCACCCAATGGGTGAAAAATAAATAATGAAGGATAATATTGATGTTGAAAAGACTAAAACTAATAAAGATAACTCGCAGCAAAAAAAAATTAAGCAATCGAATCGGAGTCCCATTAATAGAAGAGCTTGCTCGAAGGTTCAGAATACGAGAAAATATAGATGAAGAGTTTGGCAAACCGGGAAGCAACCGAGGGATATTAGCAAGCGATTATATAATGACTGTCATCTATATGTTCATAGATGGAGCGTTACATTTAGAAGATGTACGACATTTGATGAGCGACGAAGCCTTTCAAGAATTGTTATCAGATATGAAACTCCCGACCAGCGATGCCATAGGAGACTGGTTACGAAAATATGGTGGCAAGCAATCAGAGGTCAAGATGTTTGAAGTAAACAAACAATTACTTGTAGGGTTGCCCAAACAAGGAGAGATATTAGATATAGATGCAACAATTATAGAATCAGACAAAGGTGATTCACAAAAGACAGACAAAGGTGATTCACAAAAGACAGACAAAGGTAGTTATGGCTATCAACCACTGTTGGATATAGATGCAACAATTATAGAATCAGACAAAGGTGATTCACAAAAGACAGACAAAGGTGATTCACAAAAGACAGACAAAGGTAGTTATGGCTATCAA
>JAHJVF010000015.1 GCA_018828505.1 Bacteroidota bacterium
CCGAAGGATCCTTCGGAAAATCTTTATATGATATGAGATCAACATTCTTAATAATTCTTTTCGGCATTCTGTTCAACGTTACATCTTCCGCTCAAAACAAGTATCTAATTTACTTCAAAGATAAGGGAGAAAGTCAGGAGAAGGTTTTTGACAAATCACAAATCGAAACAAAGTTGTTCCAAACTTTTTCTACCAAAGCCATTGAGAGAAGAAAGAAATCCGCCGAAGGCGGAGGAGAAAATATTTTTACCTATGCCGATTATCCCGTTTATGATGGATATATTCAAGAACTAAAAAAGTTAGGAGTGCAAATCGTAAACGAGCTTAGCTGGTTTAATGCGGTTTCGGTTCGTTCCGATGAAAGTAACATTAAACAAATTGAAAAATTCCATTTCGTTCAAAAGTCGGAAAGGGTTAAAGTCTTTAAATTCAAACCCGGAGATATTGATGTCGATTTAAGGCAAAACCAAATGCTGAACAAAGCGGAATCAAAAACTTCTCTCGATTACGGAAATTCATTTACTCAGCTGAATCTTTCGAAAATTCCGGCATTACATGAAAAAGGGATCACCGGAAAAGGTGTTTTAATTGGACTGCTCGATACCGGATTCAGATGGCGTCAACATGAGGCTCTCCAAAATGTTAATGTAATCGCAGAAAGAGATTTTGTTTTTGGAGATGACACAACTGCAAATCAACCTGGAGATCATCCGGGTCAAGACAGTCATGGTACTGCAATTCTTTCAATTGTTGGTGGAAAAAAAGAGGGGAAGCTTTACGGAGCTTCGTATGAAAGCAATTTTATCCTCGGCAAAACTGAAGACATTCGCACGGAGAAAAGAGTTGAAGAAGACAATTACGCAGCAGCAATTCACTGGATGGAAAAATATGGAGTTGATGTAATTAGCAGTTCACTCGGCTACAGTGAATTCGATGATATAGCTGAAAGCTACTCATATAAAGATATGAACGGCTTAACCACAATCGTTGCTCGTGCGGTCGATTCTGCTTTTGCCCGCGGAGTTGTAATGGTCACAGCCGCCGGAAATGAGTTCAACACACCATGGAAATATATAATCTCTCCTGCTGATGCAAAATATGTTCTTGCTGTCGGTGCGGTGAATTCAACCGGAAGTATAGCGGGATTTAGTTCACGTGGACCAACAAGTGATGGAAGAATAAAACCAGATGTGTGTGCTATGGGAGTTGGAGTGTATGCTGCTTTTCCTGGCTTTCCATCACTCTATTCTACAGCAAACGGGACATCTGCATCCACTCCGATTGTTGCTGGAATTGCCGGTTTGCTTCTTTCACATTTTACGGAATTGAATCCGAATCAAGTAAGAGATGCGATCCGTTTAACGGCGAGTCAGGCTAACAAACCTGATACAATCTATGGATGGGGGATTGCTGATGCTGTTGAAATAATTTCTTTTCCGCAGATTGTAAAACGTTCGGAAGGATATTTTTTATTTAAATCTATTTTCGATCCTGACATAAACTCATCGAATGTTAAATTTCATTATTCTCAAGATGGCGGCAAAAGTTATTCTCAATTTCCGATGAACTTTGTCGGCGGTGAAATAAAATTTGATGTGAAGCTTCAAAGTTTATCTGAAGATGATAAGATCAGATTTTATTTCACTTATCAAACATTATCTGGAAGTGAGAAGAGAATACCGGCAGATGCGACAAAGTCATTTTCATTCGTTATGAAAGATAAAAAAGTATTCGCTCCATCCGAATCTTTAAATATAGTCTATGATTATAAGCTTTATCAAAGTTTTCCGAATCCTTTCAATAATACAACGCGGATTAAATTTGATCTGCCGGTTTCACAAAACATCACAATAAATGTATTTGACATTCTTGGGAGAAAAATTCGGACTTTAGTAAATAATATTGTCTACAGTGCGGGTAATCATTTTATTGATTGGAACGGAAAGAATGATTTCAATGCAACAATTCCGAGCGGAGTATATTTTTACAGATTGGAGACAGAACGATTTAATGAGATTAAAAAGCTCGTTTTATTAAAGTAAGTTTTCATATGATTAATTACAGAGAAGCAGCCGACAAATTTTTAGATGACGCCGCTAATTTCATCGGGAAAGAATTCACGA
>JAHJVF010000016.1 GCA_018828505.1 Bacteroidota bacterium
ACTGAAGTTACGCAGTCAACGCTATTTTCATTCCAAATAGGTTCTCTCGATGCTTCCGACCCCATCCTCTCCAAAGGATCCTTCGGATAAACTGCATAGGCGGTAAAGCAGGTCGGAAACTCGAGAACCTGCAAATATAGGTTAGTTTTCGAGTATCCCGACCGAGACCAATTCGAGATGTGGGTCGGGATGTATCGAGAAAACCATGAAAAATTTTGTTGTTGTAGCATCATTCTTGTTATTTACTTGGTTTTGCGTAACTTCAATTAATAATCAATAATGACAGGCAACACAATCGGTTGAAGCGTTAACTCTTTTACCATTTATCCCTTCATTATTCGATGTTCGATGACAATTAACACACCAACCCATGGAAAGGTCATTTACCTGTCGCACTCTTTCCATAGTCTCGATTGCTCCGTGGCAAAACTGGCATTGCACACCGGCAGCAACATGAGGACGATGGTCGAAATACACAAAGTCGGGAAGATTGTGGACTTTAAGCCACTCTATCGGTGATCTCTTTTTATTCTCATCAATTTTCAGTTCGTCATTCAAACCCATCGCATTGTAAATTTTTCTTATCTCATCAGACACAATCAAATTTGGTTTACGTTTTTCCTTATCTGCCAAATCATTCTCAGCTTTAACGTTCACGTAAGGTGCAGTGATAGATTTATGACAGTTCATACAAACATTAGCCGGTGGTATGCCTGCATGCTTGCTTTTCGTTGCTCCAAAGTGACAGAATAAACAATCAACACCAAGTTCGCCGGCGTGAAGACGATGTGAAAAAGCAATCGGTTGAACCGGTTCATACCCTTCATGATTTCCGGGGAACTTGAAATTCTGATGATATGCAGAAATAAACATCAGTAGAGTAAGAAAAACTCCGATCGATAAATAAACCGTGAATATTTTACTTTTCATCTCGTAATGGTGTTATTGTTTTCAGATAACCTAAATGTTTTAACTTGGCTTTTCACAACCTTTCCTCGTGTAGTACCACCAATTAATGACAGTTGCTATCAAATAATAGAATGCAATTCCAATGAAGAATGGAACAGATGAACCCGTGTTTGTTATTGCCAACCCGATAAAGATCGAGAAAATGAATGGTCCATAAGCAGCTATCGCTGCAGTCCAACCTAAAACGCCGGCACCTTGTCTTGCTGAGTGTGAAAAAATAATCGGGTACTGACGGAAAGTTGAAGCATTCCCAATTCCGGAAAGAAAGAAAATAACAAGCATCAATCCAACAAAATATGGGAATTGATCCAACGAAGTTGGTGTAAGCAATCCGGAAAAAGCCATAACGAGTACACTAATTATTAAACCGATTCCAACTATGTGTGTTAATATTGCACCACCGGTTTTATCCGAAATTGGGCCGGCTACAACCCGAATTGTTGAACCGACCAAAGGTCCAAGAAATGCGTATGTTAACGGATCGGGTGCATTCTGAAAATCACCATAAACAATTTTAATTAAGAGTGGAAACGCAGCAGAAAAACCTGAGAAAGAACCAAATGTCATTACATAAGTTATTGTACAAAACCATGTATGCTTATTTTTGAAAATATCTAACTGTTCTTTGAATGAGGCTTTAATTGGAACGCTGCGAATTAAATACCACGAAAGCGCAGCAAATAAAATTAAAAGTGGAACATACCAGAACGCAGCATTCTGCAGCCAAATTGATTTTTGAACTTCACCCTTCACAAAATTTTGTGAATCACCGGCAAGGGTACCGAATACTGCGAACCCGATTATCCAAGGAGTGACAAACTGCGTTAAGCTGACTCCAAAGTTTCCAATACCAGCTTGAATTCCCAATGCTGTACCCTGTAATCTTTTGGGAAAGAAAATGCTCGTACTCGGCATGTAGGAAGAAAAATCTCCACCTCCAAAACCTGCAGCGAATGCTAATAGAAGAAATACCCAGAATGGAGTTGAGGGATCAAGAATTGCAAGCCCGATTCCAATACATGGAATAAGTTTTAACAATGTTGCAATAGTTATGATATGCCGTGAACCAAAAATCGGAATTAAGAAAGTATGAAGAATTCGTAACGATCCTCCTGCAAGCCCCGGCATTGCAGCTATCCAAAATAATTGCATAGTATCAAACTTAAAACCGATACCAGGAAGGCGAACAACAATAGCACTTATCATGAACCAAGTTGCAAATGACAGCACCAAAGTTATTGTAGTTATTGTCAATGTCTGCCAGGCTATTTTGCTCCCTTTTTCTTTCCAGAAGATGGGGTCTTCAGGATTCCATTCTTTTAACCAGGTTGATTTACCGAGCATAGTTTTTACCTTATAAGATTTTTTTTAATCTCGTTCGAATACTAAATCCGACGATGTAGTTTCAATTTCGCCATTATCATTTTAATTGGTGACAGTACTTTTTTCTGATGAATAATCATCTGCGAAGGCATCTTTTGGTTCTTTCAAAAAAACAAAGCAATAAAGAAGACTGAAAGCAGCGCCCCCAGCTAAAATGAAAAAGAATGTTTGCGCATCCACCATAGAATAAATAACGAGATAAACAACAGCTCCAACATTACCGAACGCACCTGCCATTCCGGCAATTTGGCCTGTCATCCTTCGTTTGATGAGTGGAATAATAGCGAATGTGGCACCTTCAGCACCTTGGACAAAAATTGAACACATAACTGTAGTCGCCACGGCGACCCAGATTGGCCATGCTGCATTGATAAATGCCATACCAAGAAATCCAAGAGCAATACCTAACATGTAAATGCTCATTATCAACTTACGGTTTTTCATTAGATCAGATATCAATCCACCAAAAGGACGGGCAAAAAGATTTACAAAAGCAAATGACGCAGCAATTAGTCCCGCAAATTCCGGACTCACAGTAAAAGTGCTTTCAAAGAAAGCTGGAAGCATTGAAACCACAGCAAGTTCTGCACCAAAATTAGCGATATAAGTTGTGTTCAATGCTGCAACACTGCTGAAAGGATATTTTTCTTCTTCTGGAACCCCCTTTTTTAAGACCGGTAAATTCACTTGTAAAGATTTAGAAACATGAACAAAGTATACAATCAGCAATACAGCATATATCAAATAGAGATAATCATTCGAAATTAAACTGATCTTTTCTCCAAGTTCATTTGTAATTTGAATCTTGCTGACTCGCCAAGCTAATAATCCAAGTGCACCAACAAGCGGGAACGACCAAATTAAATATTGTACAAGATCACCATAGGAAGTTACAACTAATGGCTGCGTTTTTTTAGTACCATAAAATTTTTCCCCTTTGGGAGTATCTCTTACAACAAAATAGTAGATGAATCCGTAGATTAACGACACGACTCCATTAATGAATAAAGCCCATCTCCATCCATCGATTTTCATTCCTAACCAATTTTCCATTACTGTTAATGCAATCCATGGTAATGTCATCGCCGCCCATGCAGAACCAAAGTTTCCCCAGCCTGCATAAAATCCTTCTGCTCTCCCGATCATTTTTGGCGGGAACCATTGAGAAATCATTCTGATTCCAATTACAAAACTTGCTCCTATTATACCTAAGAAGAGTCGTGCTGTTAGTAGCTGCATGAAACTATTACCGAAGGCAAAAATGAATGTTGGAATTGACATTAGAACGAGAAGACCGGAGAATACGATTCTTGGACCGTACTTATCAATTAAAGCTCCTACAATAATTCTGGCAGGAATAGTTAGAGCAACATTGCATATTGCTAAAATTTTAAGGTGTTCGGGTGTCAACCAATTCACTTCCCGCAACATTGTTGTTGCGAGCGGAGCCATATTGAACCAAACATAAAAAGAAATAAAAAATGCTATCCAGGTATAATGTAAAGTCCGAATTCTTTCCTGGTTGAAATCAATCAGTTCAACTTTTTTTATCTTAGAAAAAACAGATGACATATTTCTTAATTTTCTTTCCGATTATAATTATTGTTTTGAGGTGAGTCTTTTAATTCCGTACCACCTTACCACTTGAGGTTTGCGCCACAAATATGGATTAGGAACAACTAAAGCATGAACGAGTCTTGTAAATGGAAAAAATGCGATCATTACAAACGCGCTAATGATGTGTACTTTCACCATCCAGGGCATTGCAGTAACGTATGATATATCCGGATTGAGTGTTATCAACGACCATAAATATGGAGAAGCTGTTGCTGCATACCACGTTGATCCCCAGCTGTGAAACACTGCGACAAACATTCCACTCAAAATCTGAATTCCTAAAATTGTCAACAGAATCCAATCGGCTGGACTTGTAACAATTTTCATTTTTGGTGTTGTAAATCTTCTGATGATAATGCTTGTTAATCCAATTAGAGTTAACAAAGCAAAAACGAATGCCGTTATTTCAAGAACATAAAGCCGAAGCGGTTCATTGTTCCATGCAATTATTTCTCGTGGTATTAAAAAAGCAACAAGATGCCCAGCTAAAATTACAATGATGCCGTAATGAAACGGAACTAAACCCCAGAAATGTTGCTTATTCTCAAGAAATTGTGAAGAAAGACTTGAAAAGGTAAAACTCTGCATAAGATATCTTCTTATTGAGAACAGAAGGAATACAACAAATGCCACATAGGGAAAAACAATAAACAATAATTGATCGATGAAAAATGGACTCGAAGTGCTCATTTTAATTTACTCCTAATTCTGAAGTGTGATTTACTTTAATAAGTATGCTGATAATCCTTAATAAGTTTTCATAAGGATTGCTCTTCCCTTCAAATGCATCGATGATCTTATTTAATGCAGGTGCTAAAAACATTTCAGAAAATTCAGATTGCTCCTCACCTTCCATTCTGGAAATTGCAAGGAGTATATGCGTGATGTGATCGGGAAGTTCAGAAGATTCTTCAACTGCAAGTTCACGGAGAGTTTCTCTCATCTTTACAAGAAATGTTCCTCGCTCATAAGTTTCACCGAATAAATGCCAGCCGATTTCAAGGCTGCTGACCGGATTAATATCAAAAGTCTGTGTATAAAGCTCTTCCAATTCTTCGCGGGATAGATATTTTATTGAGTTATAAAATCTCTCGTAACTTTCATTGACATAGCGAAGCGTATCTGTTGAAAAATCTGAGGAATTTTCTTCTGAACCGGAAGTATTTATTTCTTCTAATTGTGTTTTGAATTCAGTCAGTATTTTGCGATAATTTTCATTCGGATAATTGATCAATCTTGAAAGTTCATCGAACATTTTCTGTCGAGTCATTTTTATAATCCTCTCACAGGTTTTTCGATAAAGCCAAAGCCGACCGATTGTCTATGCTCATGCGGATCTTTCATCATCTCAATCGCTTCTTCACGATGCATCGGTGGAATAACAAACCTATCGTCAAAAGTACATAGCGAGGTTAATTTATATATAGATTCCGCCTCTTCTTTTGAACAATTGGTTTCCGTTAACATTTTTTCGGCAACACTCATCGGAATATCACCGACTGTGAGAGCCCTTCTGTAAGTTCTAACAGCTTTTTGCTTCTTGAGCGCATACAAAACTTTCCCCTGATGTCCTGCCCCAAATAAATTTCCTAAAAATTGAAGGGGGATTCTCGATTGCTCGATATCATGAAAGAATTTATCGGACACACTCTGAACGGTATCATCATTCTTATTTGCCATCACCGGAGACATTGGAGGAACATAAAAAAGCATCGGCAGAGTTCTGAATTCAATATGCGGTGGAAGTGCGATCTTCCATTCTTTAACAAATTTATAAACAGGAGAACTTTGTGCCGACTCGATCACCGAATCATGTATTCCATTTAGTCTCGCGTATTTTATAACTTCAGGATCGTTAGGATTGAGGATCATAGATCGATGTGCGTCGATCAAATTTTCATCGGAAGATTTTGCTATCTCCTCAATTTTATCGGCATCGTAAAGCAATACACCCAGATATCTAATCCGCCCAACACATGAATGAAAACACGCAGGCGCCTGTCCGGTTTCTAATCGAGGGAAACATAAAATACATTTTTCAGATTTTCCGGTTGACCAATTATAGAATGTTTTTTTGTATGGGCATGCAGCGATGCATTGACGCCATCCTCTGCAGCGTTTCTGATCAATCAAAACAACGCCATCTTCTCCTCTTTTGTATAACGCACCTGAAGGACAAGAAGCAACACACGAAGGATTTAAGCAATGATTGCAAATCCTTGGAAAGTAAAAGAATACTAATCTTTCTATTGCAAAAAGCTGCTGTTTTTGTTCTTCGGTCAAGCCCTGAAGATTCGGATCATTCTCCGCATAAACAGGTGAACCGCCAAGATCATCATCCCAATTCGGCCCGGCTTCAACATTTATATATTCACCGGTAACCATTGATATCGGTATTGCTGTTGGCTGGTCGTTCCCCTCGGGAGAATTGAAGAGATCTTCATATTTATATGTCCATGGTTCATAATAATCATCCATACTCGGCATGGATGGATTATGGAAAATGTCTGTTACAGTTCGGGATTTGGAGATAGATTTTAATTTTATCGATCCGTTTTTCTTTTCCCAACCGCCGCGATATTTTTCCTGATCTTCCCATTTTGTTGGATAACCGGTGCCGGGTTTAGTTTCAACATTGTTCCACCACATGTACTCGGTACCTTTTCGATCGGTCCAAATATTTTTGCATGCGATACTGCATGTGTGACAGCCAATGCATTTATCTAAGTGGAATACCATTGATATTTGTGATCTTACATTCATTATTATTCTCCTACCAATTCAGTTCTGGAAGTTTGCGGACTAAAATGTGTGTATCTCTATTACATCCGGTCGGTCCCCAATAGTTAAAGTGATAAGTAAATTGACCATAACCACCAATCATCAAGTTAGGTTTAAGTCTTGTACGAGTTAAACTATTATGACCACCGGCACGACGATTATTTCTCAATGGTGATTTCGGTACAGAATATGTTCTCTCAGGTGAGTGATATATGATACAAATCCCACGAGGTATTCTTGCGCTCACGGCGGCACGAGTTACAACAACTCCGTGATCGTTATGAACTTCGACCCAATCGTTATCGTTTATCTCCAGTTCGAATGCGTCTTTATCATTCATCCAGAAAGGTTCAACTCCACGAGAGAGTGTTGTCATTCTCTGATTGTCACCATAAGTTGAATGAATATGCCATTTACCATGAGGCGTAAGAAAATTCAGCATCATTGTTTTGCCAGCTTCCTTGCTGAACCTTAGATCAGCATACTGAGTCGGAAGGGGTTTAGGTTTATATGTCGGTAAGTGTTCACCAAACTGAATATATCCCGGATGGTCAAGATAGAAATGCTGTCTACCGGTTAATGTTCTCCATGGTACTAACGCTTCAACATTATAAGTAAATGGTGAATAAGCCCGTCCATTTTCAGTAAGACCTGACCACATCGGGCTGTTTAACAGTCTCATCGGTTTACTTTGAAGTTCATTGTATGTTACTTTCACTCCGCGATTTTTTTCGGCGAGATGAGCCAGTGGAAGCCCGACTTTTTCTTCCATGTTCTTGTATGACCGATATGAAAGTTCCCCATTCGTAACTGTCGCCAAAGCCAAAATCGTATCACATACATATATTTCATCTTTAAGTGATGGATAAGTTTTCCCGTCAAATGTTACAGTCGGTTTTGTTGTTAGCAGCTCATCATAATAATCTTCGATTCCGTATTTTGTTCCGTGAGCTCCCAAACCGTTTGCCCTCACAAGAGGTCCGAATGAGATATATTGGTTATAGACATTTTTGAAATCTCTGCTGACAACTGAAATATTAGGCATTGTCTTTCCGGGGATTGCATCAATTTCATTCTTTATCCAATCCTTCATTTCTGGTTGAGCAATTTCTGCGGCGGTATCGTGAGCGAGCGGCGTTACAACAATATCTTTTACCGGTTCGGGAAAGTGAGGTCCAACTAATTCTGAGAATTTTTTAGCAATTGCTCTGAAAATATCCCAATCACTTTTCGATTCCCAGCATGGAGGAACAGCCGCAGAAAGAGGATGAATAAAGCTGTGCATGTCAGTTGAATTCAAATCTCCTTTTTCGTACCATGTCGCCGCAGGCAATACGATATCGGAATAAAGAGCTGAAGTATCCATTCTAAAATTCAAATCAACAACCAGATCCAGCTTGCCGGAAGGAGCTATATCATGCCACACAACTTCTTTTACAGAATCCTTCGCAATGTCTTCGGCAATAGTATTAGTATGAGTTCCTAAATAATGTTTTAAAAAGTATTCATGCCCCTTGCTGCTCGACATCAAAGCATTACCACGCCAAATGTACCAAACTCTTGGCCAGTTTTCCTGTGAATCAGGATCCTCTACCGAAAATGTTAATTTTTTATTTTTCAATTGTTCAATTACAAATTTTGAAATTTCTTCATTGGTTTTTAGTCCAGCCTGTTCGGCTTCACTTGCGAGGTCGATGCTGTTCTTATTGAACTGCGGATAGAATGGAAGCCAGCCATTCCTGACAGCTTTAATTTGCGTATCCATAGCGTGACCTTGAGCGAGCGATCCTTGTTTCTGTTTATTTGGGACTGTATGATAGTCTGTAAATTCTTTCTCATATCTCCACTGGTCAGTGTGAACATAATGCCAGCTCGGAGCATTTTGTTGACGAGATGGTCCATACCAATCCTTTGCAAATGCAATTGCACCCCACGGTTCACCAGGAGCCAATTTTTCCTGTCCGACATAGTGTGCAAGCCCGCCTCCATTTACGCCGATACATCCGCAGAACATAAGTGCATGAATCCCGGCGCGATACATAAGATTTGCATGATACCAGTGGTTTACCCCTGCTCCAATTATTATTGTACATTTTCCATTAGTTAATTCGGCGGTTGTTCCCCATTCACGAGCAAATTGGATTAAATCTTTCCTTCCGATTCCTGTAAATTTTTCTGCCCACGCTGGCGAATAGGAAAATTCTTCGTCATCATAATCTTTCGGGTAATCTCCTTGAAGTCCACGAGAGACACCATATTGTGCCATTAATAGATCATAAACTGTAGCGACAAGAACTTTTTTCCCGTCATTTGTTTTAATTTCTCTAATAGGAACTTCGCGATAAAGACTTCTTCCCTCGGCGAAGTCATCAAAGCGGACTTTAATCACCTTATCATTTTTATTTAAGAATGTTAGTTCGGGATCAATTTCACTCCCATCCAAACCATCTTTTAATAGAAGATTCCATTTCCCTTTTTCTTTTCCCCATCTATCACCAACGCTTCCCATCGGCATTTTCGGTGAATTGGATTTCACATCCCACATTAAAAATTTCCAATCGCCATTTTCAACGGCTGAATATTTTTTAATTTTATTAGATCGAAGAAGTTGTCCGGCTTCGTAATTTCCGTCTTCTTCTTTCATTTCTACAAGATAAGGTGCGTCTGAATATTTTTTTGTGTAATCGATAAAGTAAGGGACTTGTTTATCGTGATGAAATTCTTTTAACAAAATATGATTAACAGCCATCCACCAGGCGCCATCTTGTCCGGCATTAAGCGATACCCAATGATCAGCATATTTTGCTACTTGATTGAAATCTGGTGAGAACACATACATTTTTGTTCCATTATGACGCGCCTCTGCAGCAAAGTGACAATCCGGGGTTCGTGTCATATTTAAGTTCGAGCCCATTACTGCTAGGAGTTTTGCATTGTACCAATCGGCAGATTCTTGAACGTCTGTTTGCTCTCCCCAAGTTTCAGGTGATGCAGAAGGTAAATCGCAATACCAATCATAAAATGAAAGTGAAATTCCCCCCATGAGCTGCATTAATCTTGCACCGGCAGCATAGCTGACCATTGACATAGCAGGAATTGGTGAGAATCCCGCAATCCTATCTGGTCCGTGTGTTTTGATAGTATTAATATTAGCTGCTGCCATAATTTCGAGGACCTCATCCCAAGTTGTTCTTCTGAACCCTCCTTTACCTCGAGCCTTTTGCCAGCGTTTTCTTGATTCAGGATTTTCAACGAGTGATTTCCAGGCATCAACCGGATCTTCATGTTCAAGTCGGGCTTTTCTCCATAAGTCCTGCATTGCACCTCTTATATATGGGTACTTCACTCGAAGGGGGCTGTAAAGATACCAGGAGAAGGAAATTCCTCGCTGGCATCCTCTTGGTTCATATGGCGGTAAACCACTTTCCAATGATGGATAATCTAATCCCTGCATTTCCCAAGTAACTATGCCATCTTTCACATGAATCATCCACGTGCAGCTTCCTGTACAATTAACACCATGGGTACTTCGAACAACTTTATCATGCTGCCAACGATTTCTATAAAATTCTTCCCAGCTTCTTAGCTTTGGATTGATTTCATCTTTTATCCAACCAACGGTTTGTTTTTTACTCATTTACCGACTCCATTTTTTTTGCAAGAACCATTGGACGCCTCACAGCTCTAAAGCGTTTATTCCAAAAAACATCGAAGATAACAAGTACGATCAATGCGCCTCCTAATCCAAATAAAATGAAATTCAATCGAGCTGTTGAGGTGTCCTCTGGGTTTCTTTGTAATGTATATTGAAAGTATGCGACAATAGGAAGAATCTCTTCCGGATCAAGAGGATGATTTTTATAAACTGACTGCATTGTTGGTGTTGCAGGCGCCGAGAGCCATGCTTCGAGAGTTTTTCTTCCTTCATATCTTTCGAAAACTGTTGTTAGATCAGGCGCTAAAGTTCCCCCTCCTAAACCGGTAATACCGTGGACTGTATGACACGAAAAACAAGCAGGGGCTCCATTAATAAGTGAAACTTTTCCCATAAAAATATCCCTGCCAATTTCGACATCTTTTGAAGTGAATGGACGATCGCTCAATTGAACACCAACGAACTGGGATTTTTCCAGCTTCGACTCTTCATCAATTAATTTCAATAATGCTTCAGCCCGGGCTCGTGTGATTCCTGGGATTGCAGGCATCAATGTTCCTTTATATTCCTTTAATAATTCAACCGCATATGAATCCCCGGCATCAATTACAGCTTTCGGATCCTGAATAAATTTGATTAACCAAGCTTGATCTTTTCGCTTGGTGACATTTTTTAAATCTGGCCCTGTTAAACGGCCACCGCCGATTGTATGACAACTCATACAATTAAGCTTAAAAAAATCTGCTGTTTCTTGTGCAAAATTTGATGCGGGATTTATTGCAATGAGTACAAAAAATAAAAGTAAAGATTTGAATGGGCTATTAAGTGGCAGCAAACCTTTTTTACGTGTGATAAAAATATTTTTTATCATGGAATAAATTCCTTCTCTAAACTTTCAAGTGTTGAAATGAATTTTGATTTCAAAGAGCATGCTTCATTTTCTTTTTCAACTTTTTGAAACTTAACCAGTAATTCGTTTTGCTCAACTTCATTGAAATGCTGATCCGCCATCACAAAAAGAATATTGTCTTCCTTCTGAATGTGCTGACGTAATAAATTCATAAAGTTTCTTCCACTAAAAGCTAAATCTGCGAGAGCGGATTGATCGCTTTCTGAATAACGATCTGCAGCTTTGGTCATTGCCGCAACAAGCTGGCGTCCTTGTGTATGTTCAGATAACATAACTGCAACAGGACCCATTTCTTTTGAGAATCCTTTTGTTTCCATGGCAGGAAATAAAAGGTCTTCTTCTTTACCATGGTGACATTTATCACCAAACATTTTAATGAATTCGATTATATCAGAAAATACTTGCGAGCTAACTTGTTCTCCTTTTTCTGCTTTTTGGAGAGCGGATTCTAAAACATTTAACATTCTTTCAAGTGCTCGATGCTCTTGCTTTAATATATCAGTTGGTATCATAGTGTTTACGTTTTGTTTGTTTTGAATAAAGTATTTATTTGGTCTAGTTTTCCATCCAATTCTTTACTTAGCTTGGCGATCGTTTTATTATTCAGCATTTCCAAGATCGATTTTTTTGATCTTCCCCATGAATCATGTACAGGACATGGATTTTCATCGCAACAGCCAGGGAAACCCAACACACATTCACCCAAATAAGAATCGCCATCTATAGCTTTAACAATATCCATTAAGGTAATTTTTGTGCTGTCGGCTCTGATTTCATAACCGCCATGCTGCCCTTTTTTTGAAACAATTATGCCGTTTCGAGTAAGTATTTGTAGAACTTTGCTAAGGAAATGATGCGGAATGTGGAGTGTTTCGGAAATGTCTCTGAGTAAGACCGGATGTCCGTTGGATACTTTCGCTATGTAAAGCACCGACTGGATTCCGTATTCGCAAGACTTACTAAAGATTATAGACATAAGTTTAAATCAGATATTTAGGTCTTTTTATCTGAACTTAGAATATTCGGATTACTTTGTCAAGAAAAATTTTAAAAAGTTAAGAAGGATTTATTAAGGGATAGAAAAATCAGCTAAAAACTACTTTAGCGATAGAATTTACCGAAGCAAGATTTTCCTTTTTCCCGATATCCAACCAATCATAATTATCTCCTCGAAAAGCCTTTATGAATTGGTTTTGTTCAACGAGTTTCAAATACAGATCGATTAAAGAAAATTTGTCTTCTTCTGGCATTAGTGGAAATATCTCTGGTGAGATAATGTGAATTCCCATGAAAGAGAATTCTGATAATTCTCCGATTGGTTTTCTTTTAATTAACGTTTGTTCTTTTTCGGTTGATTTCCAGCCACAGAGATTGCTTTCTTCGTCAATCAAAAAATATCTCGTTGTCTTTCGTCTTCGAACTGCTAAAGTGGAAAGTGCTTTGGAAGAAAGATGTGCATCCAGCATTTTTAATATGTCAAGATTAGTGATAACATCAACATTGTGAACCAGAAACGACTCCTCGGTATTAAAAAACCATTGAGCTTTTCTTAATCCGCCGCCTGTTTCGAGGATATTCTCCTCAACTGATATTTCAATATTTGCACTGCCCCAATTTTTGGATTTTATGAAATCAATAATCTTTTCAGCTAAGTGGTAAACGTTAATAATGATGTCGTTGAAGCCGAGAGAAGTTAATCTCCGAATTTGATGCTCGATGATCGGAACATTGTTTATTTCAATTAAGGCTTTTGGAATGTGATCGGTGAGTGGTCTTAGTCTTGTACCAAAACCAGCAGCCAAGATCATTGCTTTCATTTTTTAACTTAACTTTTCAAGTTCGCGATGCCGGGTTTCGACAGTAACATCGTATTTAGATTTCAAATGTTCGGCAATTTTATTTGCACAATAAACAGAACGATGCTGTCCTCCCGTGCATCCAAAAGAAACAAATAAATCAGTGAAGTTTCTTTTTTGATAATTTTCAACAGAATGCTCTATTAAACTTTTTGAATGAGTAAGGAATTCTTCTATTTCAACTTCCTTGCTAAAAAAATCAATCACATCCTGATCTTCACCTGTAAGTTTTTCATACTGAGGATATCTTCCGGGATTTGGCAATGACCGACAATCAAAAACATAACCACCGCCGTGCCCTCGTTCATCCCATGGAATTCCTCTCTTATATGAAAAACTTTGAAATCTGATAGTCAATCTTAAATTTACATCACCAAACTGCCGCAAGTAAGAAGATTGCACTAACTTTTCCCAGGCTTTGAATAGAGCGGGAATTTGAATAGGTAAATCAGCGTGTTGAAGAAGCCATTCAAGATTTTGAATAGCATAAGGTACGCTTTTTAAGAAATGTTCTTTTCGCTCGTAAAATCCTCTGAACCCGTATGCGCCGAGCGCTTGTGTGATTCTAATGAAGACATATCCGTAATAATATTGCATGAACTTTTTAGCGTCAATAGGAATAAGTTTACCCACTTCGTCAATATAGTGGTGAAGCAGCAACTCGCGAATTAGATTGGGAATATCTGCTTTTGCATCGAACAACAAGGATGCAATATCATACTGTAGCGCTCCCTTTCGTCCGCCTTGATAATCAATGAAATACGGCTCGTCGTTAAAGATCATGACATTTCTTGATTGAAAATCTCTGTACAAAAAGAAATCTTGAGGCGCTTCTGAAAGAAAATCACAAAACTTTTGGAAATCATCCTCTAATTTTTGTTCGTCAAAGGGGATCTTTGCCAGCTTCAAAAAATAATACTTAAAATAATTTAAGTCCCACATCATCGATTGTCTATCAAAACTTGCACGCGGATAACAAACGGAATAATCAATATCTTTCCCGACGACTATCTGGAATTTGGGTAATATTCCGATCACTTTTTTATAAAGTTCTATAAGCTTATCGGAAAAATTTTCTTTCTCACGTATTTTCACCAACAAAGAAAATAAAGTCTCGTCACCAAGATCTTGTTCAAGGTAAGTTTGATTGTCGTGATCTTCCAAGTAAATTTGAGGGACGTTCAAACCTTTCGAGCGGAAATATTTCGAAAAAGTTAGGAAAGCAATATTCTCGCTTCGATCGGGATTATAAACACCCATCGCAGTTTTGGTTTGACCAAAGGTTCGATAATATCTTCTATCCGATCCTGAAAGAGGAAGCGGGGAAATTTCTTTAACTGATTCACTGCTCCACTCAGAAAATAATTTCGAAAGATTTATTTCTAATTTCTTGTCCAAATCTTAAATGCTTTTACG
>JAHJVF010000101.1 GCA_018828505.1 Bacteroidota bacterium
TCAAAACTCAAAACATCCCCGCCACGACAATGCTATGATATGGCAGGAAAAACTAACAAAAAACGCAACGTTTGATTATTGGTTTTTGAATTTAGTATTTTGAATTTGTTTAGGATTTCGGATTTTGGTATTAGTTTTTCCAATATGCGTAACTTTTGTTAATAACCATTAATAAAGAAGATCGAATTAAAAGAATCAATCTGTTCGTATATAACTGAAACACTGAATGGCTTTTAAGTTGGATATTCTCAGTGCTTCATTTTAACTCCTCATTTTTCTATATTTAAAAAAAATTAGTACAACCTATGAAGAAACTTACAACAGATGAAATCGATTTGAGAATTAAAAACCGCTCTAAATGGAAATTATTTGAAAATAAAATCGAGCGAGATTTTGTCTTTGCAAATTTCATGGAAGGGGTTGAATTTATTAATAAGGTCGCTGAGCTGGCAGAGGAAAGAGATCATCACCCCGATATTTGCTTATTCAACTATAGGAATGTTCGAATTACACTTTCTACTCATAGCGTTGGCGGATTGACTGATAATGATTTTAATCTCGCTGAGGAATTGGATAAGCGTTTCTGATGACAGATAAGGAGAAACTCCAAATATTCCGTGAAACCGGGGCGCTTCTGGAAGGACATTTTCTATTAAGTTCCGGACTTCACAGTAATGTATATTTTCAATGTGCAAAAGTTTTACAATACCCAAAATATGCAACTTTATTTTGCGAAGAGATTGCAAGTCACTTCGCAAATTTGGAAATCGATTTGATAATCTCACCGGCGTTAGGTGGAATTCTCGTGGGTCAGGAAGTTGCCAGATTATTGAATAAAAAATCAATATTCACTGAAAGAATCGAGAATGTGATGACTTTAAGACGCGGATTCGAAATTAGTAAAGGGGAGAGAGTTTTAATCTGCGAAGACGTTGTTACTACCGCCAAATCATCCCGCGAAGTTGCAGATATTGTAAATCAACTTGAAGGAAAAATCATTGGAATTGGTTCAATAGTTGATCGCAGTAATGGTTTGGCAAAATTTGATTACGATTTTTTCAGTACAATAAAAATTTCTGCTGAAACATATACTGCGAATGAATGTCCGCTTTGTCAAAAACAAATGGCTATTGAAAAACCTGGGAGTAGAAAAATAGGGAAGATGTAATGGACTCAATTTACGAGTGGCTGCAAAAAGTAATTCCAAATCCCGTGCTGATGCATCTGGTTATATCCGTCGGGATTTTTATTCTAATTATTACCCTCGGAAGAATTGTAAATCTTGTTTTGAAGATTGTAATAAAACCTTTAGTAGGAAAAACCAAAACCACACTCGACGACAAAATTGTTCAGCTTATAGTTAAATTTTCCAATCGGATTTTCTTCGTTGCGGGATTGTATCTCGCTATAAAATATTTTGTAGATCAATTAAAGACCGATAAGCGGATTGAAAATTATATGAGTGATGGAGTTTATCGTTTCACTCTAAGTCTTTCATCTTTAATTAATGATGTTTTATATGTTGTAACTGTACTTTTCTTTATTTACGCTCTTTATCACTTGTTCAGTATTGTGATGGACTATTACTTAGAGAAAAAAGATGTTCAAAAAGGTGAACGCTCTGCTTATGATCTTATTCCGTTTATTAAGAAATTGATTCTGGTTATTTTATTTACGATTGGCTTATTGATTATTCTCAACAAGTTTAAAGTTGACGTTAGCGGCATTGTGCTATCGCTTGGAATTGCTTCACTTGCCATTGCACTCGCTGCACAAGAAACACTTTCCAATATGATCGCGGGTTTTGTGATCCTTGTTGATAGACCTTTCAGAATTGGTGATAGAATTCGTTTGCCTTCCGGTGAGATTGGAGATGTTTTCGAGATTGGAATGCGAAGCACCAAATTCCTGGACTTCGATAATAATTTGATTATAGTACCAAATGCAGAAATAGTTAAAACGATAATTCAGAATTTGACGTATCCGAATACGGTTTCAAGGATAGTCGTGGACGTTGGAGTTGCTTATGATACTAATTTGGAAAAAGCAAAAGGGATCTTACTTGAATTGGCAAAAAATCATTCTTTAGTAACTTTGGAGTTTGAGCCTCAGGTGTTTGTTGTAAATTTTTCTGCAAGTAGTATTGATTTAAGATTAATTGCTCGTACACTCGACTATCGAAATGTATATCAAATACAAAGCGATCTCAGAGAATCAATTAAATCTGATTTCAAAAAGAATGGGATAGAAATTCCGTTCCCGCAAATGGTAATTCATAGAAAGGAAAAATAATGGACTGGCTGATTATTGTCGGTTTAATAATTTTAGGTTTCATTTTAATTATTCTCGAAGTTTTCGCTCTCCCTGGAATTATTGTTGGAATATTTGGAGTAATCTCCATTATCGTCGCGATAGTATATTCATTCATTCAATTTGATGCAAATACAGGATTGCTCATCTTGCTTGGTACTATAGCATTTTCAGTTGTATTCACTTATGCTTTATTCAAATTAGGTGCCTGGAATAGATTTATTCTCGGCTCACAACAAAAACGTGAGGAGGGCTTTACATCTGCTGAAACTGAAAATTCGCTCTTGGGGAAAGTAGGAACTGCTCAAACAAATCTTCGTCCCGCAGGCTCCGCTTTGATCGATGGAAAAAAATATGATGTTTTAGCTGATGGAGAATTTCTACAGAAGGGGGACAGCATTGTAGTCACTTCGGTTTCAGGAATCAAAGTTACAGTTAAGAAAAAAGAGGAATAAAAAATGAAGAGAATATTAATGACGATTTCGATTTTCAGTTTATTTTTTGGTTCTATTTTTGCCCAAAACACGTTCGACAAATATTTTTTCGATAAGTCGCTGAGAATAGATTATTTCAACGTTGGTGATGCGAAGGAACAGATTATTGCATTTGATGAAATGCGTGAAGAACCATATTGGGGTGGTCCGAAGAAAAACTTGATCGATAAATTTAGTTATGGAAATTATCGATTCGAAGTTGTCGATTTAGCTTCCAATGAAGTGATTTACTCAAAAGGGTATTCAACTTTATTTGCAGAGTGGCTCACTACTGCTGAAGCAAAACAAGTTCGAAGAGCATTTTCTGAAACGATAACATTACCCTACCCAAGAGAAAAAGTAAAAGTTAATCTTTATCAGAGAAATGTTCTCAATACTTTTGATTTGAAATTTACATTCGATGTTGATCCTGAATCACCGTTCATTAAAAAAGATAGAAGGAATGTTTTCAATGCTTCGAAAGTATTGGACAATGGGAAATCTGATGATAAAGTCGATATCGTAATCGTACCCGACGGCTATACAAAAATAGAAATGAGCAAATTCAAGAAGGATGCTGAAAGATTTGCATCGCTTCTTCTTAATTCAAGTCCTTACAAAGAGAATAAAAATAATTTCAATATTTGGTATGTCGAATCACCATCAATAGAAAGTGGTACGGATATTCCCCGAAATGGAGTTTATCAAAGTACAATTGCGAATTCGAGCTTTTACACTTTTGATGTTGAACGATATTTAATGACTGAAGATAACAAAACACTTCGCGACCTTGCTGCGAATGCACCTTATGATTTGATATATCTGCTTGTTAACTCAGATAAATATGGCGGGGGAGCGATTTACAATCATTATTCCGTTGCTGTTAGTGATAATCAGTGGGAGGAATATTTGATCGTCCATGAGTTCGGTCATGGGTTTGCAGGACTCGGAGATGAATATTATACTTCTCAAGTAGCATACGAAGAATTTTATAAACCCGGTATCGAACCTTGGGAGAGAAATTTAACAACTCTTACAGAATTTGAATTCAAATGG
This sequence comes from Bacteroidota bacterium, assembly GCA_018828505.1. Taxonomy (GTDB): domain Bacteria; phylum Bacteroidota; class Ignavibacteria; order Ch128b; family Ch128b; genus JAHJVF01. Next base: position 3,840 of record JAHJVF010000101.1, read on the forward strand.
AAATCTTTGATTGATGATTCAACTCCAATTCCAACACCAAGTGATAGTATTTATTTCAATAAAGTCGGAGTATTCGAAGGTGGAGGGTATGTTCCAAAAGGAGTTTATCGACCGATGTTTGACTGTACAATGAAATCAAAAACCGTAGATAACTTCTGTGTCGTTTGTAAAAAAGCAATTCAAGATATGATTGATTATTATTGTGACCGATAGAATAATCTATAAAGTCCGCCCTTAGAAATTATGACTACTTATGAACCATCACTTGATTTTTTTGAATCAGATTTTAAAACAAGGATTATAAAATGAATTCAAAATCAAATTTATCTCTTTGCCCAATGTGTGGAGGGCGGAAAGAACCATCAACAACAATCTTTAGTATTGATTATGGAGTTGGAATTATCTTTATTCGGAATGGAAAAAGCAAAAATTTGTGTTCAATGTGGTGAAGAATGGATAGATAACAGAACGGCAGCAAAATTAGAGAAAATTTCGAATGAAGTTCGTTCAAAAAAATTACAATTAAAAGTCGTTGTTATGTAACAATAAGTTATAAAGTTCCTAAAGTTAATAAGGAAGAAAAATCAGTTATTAATCTTCCATTGTGAATTGTCCATTGTCCCCCGATTCGGTTTGTTATAGCATATTAATCGGGGCAAGCATTTTACATTATAAACTAAAAATTATACATTATAAAAAGTGGATCAACGTAAATTATATAGAACAATAGAAAAGATTTCCAACCAACCTGCGGAGAGTGATGAGGATTTAGTAATTAATGTTCTTCGCGAAGTTGTTGCAAGCGAATCGATCAATGTCTCTGGTGGAAGGATCTGGAAATTAACTCCCTCGAGGACGAAATATAAGCTCATTGCTCAAACTGGAGATGTTGATAAAATTAAACCAAATTTTGTTATTAACATTGATGATTATCCGGTATTTGAGCTTATCGCTAAGGAGAGAACTATCCTTGCAACCGAAACAAATCAGTATCTCCGTCAAAAAGGAATTTTTAAATATTCTGCAACGGGGATCGGCGAAAGAATCAGAGGTGAAAAATTTCCGGTTTATCAATACTTAATGGCTTTTTCTTCTAAAGAAATTAACCAGGATCTTTTCTATACATTAAATATTATTGGGACAGCCGTTACTGCAACGTTACGCAGTCGAAAGCTTGAAGCTAAATCTAAATTACTATCTGACGATATTGATCAAGCCCGCGAGCTTCAAAAAAGACTTTTGCCTGAACACGAATTTAAGTTCGCCGGTTATGAAATGTTCGGAATATCTATTCCGGATCGGATCGTGGGCGGAGATTTCTATGACTATCTTAACATCGGTGTAGACGATGACAAATTCGCTGTTGCCGTAGGTGATGTTGCAAGCAAGGGTTTCGCCGCGGCTGCTGAAGCATTCTACGTATCGGCTGCATTGAGAATGGGTGTGAGTTATCTTACAAAAACTTCTCCTCTCATGAAAAAGATAAATAATCTTGTGTACAAAATATTCCCTAATGATCGTTTTGTCTCTTTGTTCTATATAGAGCTTTCCGATGACAAGAATGGTGCGTGTCTGTATTGTAACGCCGGTCATAACAGTCCAATATTCCTAAAAAATAGTTCAAAAAAAATTATATCGCTTGATTCAACCGGTCCATTGATCGGTCCAGCATACAATTCGAAATTTGGCACTTCTATGTTTAATTTCGAAATTGGTGATGTGCTTGTTATTTACACAGATGGAATTACCGAAGCGATGAATGAAGCGGGAAACTTCTATGGTGAAGAAAAATTTGTTCGACAAGTGCTTAAGTATCGAAACCTTAGCGCAAAAGAGATGACACAATTGCTTATCGAAGATGTTCAGAAATTCAGTGCACGAGGAGAGTACTCGGATGATAAAACTATTGTAACTGTAAAACGAATGAGCTGATAATGTTATCTGAAAAATTAAAAAAATATGGTGTGGTCGGTGCAGGTGGTGCTGGATTTCCGACTTACGTTAAAGCTGAGTCAAAAGTTGAATATGTAATTGCTAACGGTGCTGAATGTGAACCGCTCATCCATAAAGACTTTGAACTGATGAAAGAATATCCTTCTGAGATTGTCGAAGGAATGAAGCTGATGATGGACTCAACCGGTGCGAAGAAAGGGAAGTTCGGGATAAAAGAAAAGCACCTTGAAGCAATTGAAAAACTTGAGCCGGTGATTAAAAAAAATAAGATTGATTTTTCATTTTTTGGCGATTTTTATCCTTCGGGAGATGAATATGAAGTCGTTTATACTGCTACCGGCAGATTAATTCCGCCGGCCGGAATCCCTCTTCAAATCGGATGCGTGGTGAATAATGTCGAAACCTTATACAATATTTTTTTAGCGAATCAGGAAATTCCGATCACGCATAAGATTATGTCCGTATCAGGTGTGGTAAACGAACCAAAAACTTTTTGGATCCCGGTAGGTACTTCTTTTAGAGATTTAATTGAAATTGCCGGCGGATCAAAAGTTCGGGATTTTGGAGTTTTTGATAGCGGTATTATGATGGGAAATCTCTCATTCGATCTCGATGATGTCGTTACAAAAACAACTGCTGGTTTAATCATTTTACCCAGAGAGCATTTTTTAATCACACGGAAATCACAGCCGATCGAAAATATGAATCGTATTGGAAAATCTGCTTGCGATCAATGCAGTTACTGTACAGAATTTTGTCCTCGGTATCTGCTCGGCTATGAAGTTGAGCCGCATAAAGTTATGAGAAGCTTGGGATTCACACTGACCGGTGCCGATAATTGGAATCAATGGGCGGAATTGTGCTGTGCCTGCGGACTATGCACTCTTTACGCATGTCCTGAAGATCTTTTTCCTAAGGAAGCATGTGATGAAGCAAAAATCGATATGCGATCTGCAGGAATAAAATTCATTCAGCAAAAAGAAGTAAAAGTTCATCCGATGAAAGAACATCGAAGAGTCCCGCAGAAGCAATTGAGAAAGAGATTGAAAGTGGATGAATATGAAGTTGATACACCTTTTGAAAAAATCGATTTCTCTCCAAAGATGGTCAGAATAAAACTACAGCAGCATATCGGTAAAAAAGCTGAACCTGTTGTAACGGAAGGGGAGAGAGTTGACGCTGGACAAGTTATCGCCACTGTTGGTGAAAAAGAGTTAGGGGCGAATATTCATTCAAGTATTGATGGACGAGTAACTGAAGTAAATCACACTTTTATAGCTATTGAAAAATTCTAAGTTCGAAATCCGAAATACTAAACAATAAGTCAGCTGACTGATAAAATTGTAAAATTCAAAAAAACATATTATTTCAAAAATTAAAATAATATAGTTGAACAATAAAAATGTTAAACCAAAAATTTATGATTTAGAGGAAAGAACTCTTGAGTTTGCTAGGAGAGTTATAGCATTCGTTGATTTAGTCCCTAAAACTTTACAGAATATTGAACTGTGCCGACAACTGGTCAAAGCCGCGGGTTCTGTTGGTGCTAATTATATCGAAGCAAATGAATCACTAGGGAAAAAGACTTTATTATGCACATAAAAATTTGTCGTAAAGAATCAAAGGAAAGCAGATATTGGCTTCTTCTAATTAGATGTAATAGCGAAGATGAATCAGAAAGAAAAGCATTAATCCAAGAAGCGACCGAATTAATGAAAATTTTCGGTGCTATTCTTGAAAAATCAAAGTAGTATAATTATTCATATCCAAATCAAACTCCAGTTTTCGATTTTGATATTTGAATTTGTTTAGGATTTCGTCCGTCAATTGACGGATTAGTATTTAGTATTTTAACAGTGTCTAGATACACGACAAGGAAAATTTTATGGAAAAGAATTCAATTGGTTTAATCGAATTAAGCAGCATTGCTGCCGGTTATCAAGTAACAGATGCAATGCTTAAAACCGCAGAAGTTGAACTGATTTTGGCACGAACTATCTGCTCGGGGAAATATATGGTTTTGGTTCGAGGTGAGGTTGCAGCAGTTCAATCAAGCGTTGATGCTGGTACGGTAGCAGGAAATTTTTCTGTAATTGATACTTTTGTGATCCCGAATGTTCATGAATCTGTATTTCCAGCAATTGCTGGTACAACAAAAATCGAACTTCTCGAAGCACTTGGGATTATCGAAGCTTTCTCTGTTGCTTCATTAATTGAAGCTGCAGATGCAGCTGTAAAATCATCCAATGTTAAA
>JAHJVF010000510.1 GCA_018828505.1 Bacteroidota bacterium
AAAAATTATCCACAAACTATCAACATCATACCTTTTGACAAATGTTACGACTAATTATACAAATAAAGTGGTATGAACGCAAGGGGAAAATACGAAAAATTAAAAATTTGTTTTCTCGTTAGTTTTTATGTTAGACGTGAGAAAAAACTCGCCTACCTCCTCGCCTCGCTTGGCTCGGCGAAGCGGGCCGCAGGAAGGAAAATCAATTAAACTTTGGCGGTTTTCGAGTAACACTGATAAGCACTTAGTTTTAGCTTGCGTATAATCAGTTAATAACAGACTCGCCGATAAACTTTCTAACTGAAATAATACTTCCCAAAAAACCGAGAACTATTCCTAAAATAAATAATAAACCGTAAATGTGAAAATCGATTTTTAAAAATTCTTTAAGTTCACTTGTAAACCACGCAGATGATATGCCGAGTATAGAATATAAGATTAAGCACGAGATTATTCCGCCTAAGACGCCTTGAATTATTCCTTCCAATAAAAAAGGCATTCTTATGAACCATCTCGTTGCCCCAACTAATTTCATAGTTTGTATAATTTTCCGTTTTGAGTAAATTGCCAGGCGGATTGTGTTCGAAACTAAAAAGATAGCGGAAATGCCTACTATAATTCCGACTATCAAACCGATTAAGTTTATAATTCTGGTTCTCTTTTCGAGGAACTCTATTAAATCCTTCCGATAGATTACATCATCCACCCCCTTCAAAGTTTTAATGTTCGCATAGACCTCATTAGCATTTTTGGAATTTTTGTAATCGTCTTTTAAGAATATTTTGTATGAAGGCGGAAGAGGGTTGAAATCAAGGACGGAAGCAATATCTTCGCCGAATTCTTTTTTGAAAATTGCAGCGGCTTCTTCTTTAGAGATAAAGATTACACTCTCGACACCTTCAATTTTTAGAATTGACTGCCGAAGTTCGTTTATCTGTTGACGCGTTACCGGCTCTTGAAGAAAAGCTTCCATCTCAACTTTTTCTTTGATCAGGATGACGATGCGAGATGTATTTATTGTGACGACAAAAAATATACCTAACAGTAATAAAGAGATTGTAATCGTAGCAACCGAAGTAAACGCCGCCAGCCGTGCCCGGGCGAAACCGGAGAAACCTTCTTTAATAGTATAACTTAGACTCATAATGTTAAGCAGGAATAGAAAATTATTAAAAGTTAGATTCGTCGCGCCATCTTACAATTTTCCAGGGCGAAGTAAAACCCACCCGCTCGAATGTAAGATTTGCGTAACCATCTACACGTGCAATGTCACTTGGGTTAAAAGTAATAGTCAAGTTGAATCCGAACACAACCGTCTTGCGCAGAGAATCACCGCTGGAGGCGATTTCTTTATTCCATATGATCGATAGCGATTGAGCACTTTGGAAGAGTCCATAAGTTATACGCATTTCTTCTTCTCTACCCCAGCTAACGTCAACGCCCCGGTCGTAATCGCGATATATGAAAGTAAAATCGGGACTCAATAAATTTCCGTAAATGGTTGTATCTTTAAAAGAATAAGCGTTCCTAAAATTACACAAAACACCCTCAATTTCTGTTAAATTTGGGCAAATTTGCTGACCCGCCTCATCGTCCCAACCGGGCGCGAACGGATTTATGCACGATAAATAAATGAGCGGAAAAATAAACAGCAATATATTTTTATGTCGGAACATCTTTACAACCCTGAACTGAATATTGCTTTCAGATAACTCCAAGTGTTGGGTGAAGTTGTTTTAAAATCCATCCACCTGAAAATACTCCAGTTTCTGTTCTGGTCGACCGCCAAATAAAATTGTAGATTGCCGGAAAAACTTTTCGGATAATTTTCTCTGTTATGGGGATAATATAAAACATAATCGAAATTATAGACGACCGAATCGGAAGTAACATTAGTAATACGTTTGTTTGTGAGGATAAGTCCTGCGCTTCCGAATTGAGGTTTTCCGATGTTCAATAAATACTGTCGTTCTGAATCTCTGTTCCAGCCCTGAAATATTACTCCGTCGATTCCAGCTTCTTGCGAAGGAACGAACTCGAAATTTTTATCCGAGAAAGCCGCATCTACCAAACATCTTACATAATTATCGACACTGTATTCTTCTATAGAATTTTTAAAATTTGTGATTACTATGTCGGGAGTTGTTGGTTGGATGAACGTAGATGACTGCTGCGAGGGATCTTCAGGAGTTCTAGTTTCAAATATGTCGCATCCTTGAACTAAAAAAAACAAGAAGATTATTGCGTAATATTTTAAATAACGGTTAATCAAATCGTAACTCTTCCTTCGATGGCTCTTGATAAGGTTGCCTCGTCGGCAAATTCCAAGTCGCTTCCTATCGGAATTCCTCTGGCAATTCTTGTTAATTTTATGCCGACTGGTTTGAGCAAGCGCGATAAATAAAGCGTTGTTGCCTCGCCCTCGACATTCGGGTTCAACGCCAAAATTATTTCCAAAGTATTATCGTCGATGCGTTGGAGAAGTTCTTTGATTTTCAAATCTTCGGGACCGATTCCGTCCAGCGGAGAAAGCGCACCGCCAAGAACGTGATACAGCCCGAAGAAGTCGTTTGTTTTTTCGATAGCGATTACGTCGTTCGGTTCTTCGACCACACATATTGTAGTGCGATCGCGTTTCGGACTTGAGCAAATAAAACAAGGGTCTTCTTCCGTAAAGTTTGAGCAGATAGAACAATTTTTGACTTTGTCTTTTACGTTTACCAGAGCTTTTGCCATGCCTACAACTTCTTCGCGAGGCAATTTCATAATATACATTGCCAAGCGCTGCGCTGTTTTTCTGCCGATGCCGGGTAACCGCGATAGCTCATCGATTAAGGTTTCTAATAATTCGGATGTATAAAGCATATTGTCAAGTTAAAATGTTCCGAAGGAATGCCTTCGGCAAAAAATTAAAAAGGAAAAAATGTTAGAGCCCGGGGAAGTTGAGTCCGGGAATATTAGGTATCATTCCG
>JAHJVF010000102.1 GCA_018828505.1 Bacteroidota bacterium
CTCTTCTTTTTTAGCAACATAAAAAATCACTCTATCCAAATTGCAAATAGAAATTATTCAACATTACATAAGTTTTTGAAAATGATAGTTGAAATTATCTCGATGTGATATTTGAAAATTAATTATCTATGGTTCCATTACCTATTTAATGAATTCACGAACTCTTGATACTCACTAATATTATAGATAAATTGCAAATAGTCTCTCATGTTAGAACTACATGAGTATTATTTTCTATGCGGTGGAAGTTATGAAAAAATTATTCCTTGCTCCTTTAGTAATAGTATCACTTGTAGAAATTCAGTTAGCTCAAACCACAAATTTTGAAAAGTTCTTTGAATTTGGTTCAAAGGCTTATTCAATACTACAATCCCCTGATGGCTCATATTTGCTATCCGGCGCCGACCGTAATGGTGAATTGCTTTTGATAAAAACAACTCAATTCGGGGATACGTTATGGTATAAAAAATACTCAGGCATTTCTGTAGCGGGAAATTATCGGAAACAAATGCAACAAATGAGTGACGGAGGATTTGCCTTTATCGGATCAGCTCACGACCATATAGTTGTTCTCAAAGTTGATTCAATTGGTAATGTTATTTGGAAAAAATTTCATTTTCTGGGGACATACCGAAGTGTTGGACATTTAATTCTCAATGATAACGAAAAGGGCTTCTTTATTGGTGGAGTAGTTGTTGGTACCTCATATCCAGAGACTTATGGGATAAAATTATTCAAACTCAATTTCCAAGGTAACCTCCTTTGGCAAAAATCCATACCTTCAATTTCAAAACCTGTTTTCGATGCCGTGATAACCACTCAGGGAGCCTCATATATAATAGGATATGACACTTGTTTAACAAAGCTTGATTCAGTTGGAAATGAGACTTGGACAAAATTTTTAAGCAAGCGAATTAATTTTATGATTAAAGCCCAGGATGAGGGTCTTGTTATTGGTGGTGAAAAATTATTTATAAAAATAGACAGCACTGGAAACGACATATGGAGAAAAGACATTGATTTTAATATAGATTTTATTGCTGAAACGAAAATGGAAGATATTATCCTTATTGAAGATAATTCATTAACAATAACAAATAAGATTGGAAATATAATATTGAAGCGACTTCAAAATAATGGATATATGAATTCCATAATTCAAACAAATGATAACGGACTTGCTTGGGTTGGGATCTCGCGAAGATACCCCGTAAAATTCTGGTTCGTAAAAGCAGAATCTAATGCTTCATATAATGTGCTAAGATTGATTACTCCTAGAGATAGCAACTCCTACTATGCAAATACTGTATATCCAATATTATGGGAGAGTGGTGTTGATGGTAATATTAAAATCGAATTCACTTCTAATGATGGATTCAGCTGGACTGTTGTGAACCCAGGAATTTTAGCAGATTCTGGAACTTTAAATTGGTTAACTCCAGACATAATCTCAAATTTCTGTAAAGTTAGAATCTCTTCGAATACCAATCCCCAATTAATCGATTCCAACAAAACACCATTTTCAATTATTCTTAATTCCCAAGACTATATAGCAATAAACGAGATAAAGATGTGGTTCATGAATAATGGAATTGGTTCTAGTGATCCAACGACCGGCGGAGCAGGATTTTATTGGCCTGGAGGAAAATTTGCGTTAAAAAGTGCCGTATATCAGGATGGTTTGGTTTTTGGTGGAATCATGGGGAATGAGATACATGTTGGAGGGTCGGCCTTTAGAACATCACTTCAAGCCGGTAATATTTTATCAAATGGGCTTCCTTCTAATCCAGCTGATTCAACATTTAAAGTATGGAAGTATCGAGATAATTGGCAAACTCTTCCTCCAGGGAATGAAAGGAATAGATTTGAATTTGATTACTATAATTGGCCAGTACAAGTTGGAGCTCCATGGATAGATTTTAACAATGACGGAGTCTACACGCCCGGTTTTGATAAACCGAAATTGTGGGGTGATGAAACAAATTGGATGGTCATGAATGCAGTAGATTCAAGTTTGTCTTATTCTGCTTTTATGTCGACACCAGTTGGATTGGAAATTCATTCTCATATTTATGCCTATTCTTACACAAATTTTTTAAAAGATGTCATCTTTAAAAAATATCGGATTATAAATAAAAGTAACAAAACAATTAACAACTTCATTCTTTCTTACTGGTCAGATTTTGATCTAGGAAATGCCTCTGACGATTATGTTGGTTGCGATTCTACACTAAATTTAGGAATTGGTTATAACGGAGATGAATATGATTACATTTATGGGATCCCTCCAGCCATTGGATATTTATTGCTTCAAGGACCCATTGTCGAGGGAAGTAGTTCTGACAGTGCCTTCTTTGATGATAAATGGCTCAAAGGCTATAGAAATTTAAGCATGGGGAGTTTTACTCCGATTATTAAAGGATGGTATCAAGGTACAACAGATCCTTATAACAAGGGAACCTGGTACAACAATCTGAGGGGATTAAAAACTGTTAGCGGCACCCCTCAAATTGACCCAAATACCAATTTACCCACTAAATTTGGGTTAGCTGGTGATCCTGTTAAGGGTAGTGGGTGGTACGAAGGAACCGGTTGGCCTGGCGGTCCTAATCCTTACGATAGAAGGATGATGATGAATTCAGAATCATTCACGTTTGCGCCAAGTGACACTCAAGAGGTTGTTTATGCAATTCTTATTTCTCAGAAGATAAATAGACTGACAAGCTATGTTGACCTTAAAACTAAGGCAAAGGCAGTTAGAGATTTCTATTATTATGGAATATTAACCGAATTTAAAGGAGAAGAAAAACCAATAATTAGTGATTTTACCTTAAGTCAAAATTTTCCAAATCCATTCAATTCATCAACAAATATTAACTTTCAGATTCCCACAAATAGCCGTGTCACTTTGAAAGTTTATGATATTCTTGGAAGAGAAGTAAAGACGATGATAAATAATGAACTGCTAAATATAGGTAGGTATCAAGTAATATTAGATGGCACCCGATTGCCAAGCGGAGTTTATTTCTATAGTATCTGGTTTAATCCATATTCTGAAAAATTCAATGAAACTTTGTCAGAAACGAAAAAACTGATCCTTATAAAATAATTATAATGGATGAGCATGTTCTACAAAAAGTAATTTTTTATAAATTATTTTGAATTTGAATAAATAGCGAATCATTAACTTCCGATATCGAGCTTTTTAGAGTCGGCTCATTAATAAAAAGAGATTTTGAAAAATGTCACAATCCTGTTTAGGCATTAAAAAATTAATCTTAGTGTTAATTTTTATTGCCAGTAACTCGTCACTATACAGTCAGTGGTATTGGCAAAATCCATTGCCTCAAGGGAACACTCTTAGAAGCGTTCATACTTCCAAGTCAGGATTTTCTACTGTAGTCGGCGATTTTGGAACAATAATTACGTCAAACGATAACTTCAACACATGGGAATTAATAGATTGTGGAATAGATGCATTTCTGTATTGTGTTTCATTCCCAAATAATTTTGTCGGCTATGCTGTTGGGAATAAGGGGACGATTTTAAAGACAGTTAATTCGGGTATGAATTGGTCCAAATTGACTAGCATCACCACAGAAGAATTAATGTGTTTATACTTTAGCAATTCCGAAGTCGGGTATATTGGTAGCTACAACGGAAAAATCTTAAAAACATCCGATGGTGGATTAACTTGGAGCCAGCAACATACTAATGTTGAAAACAGTTTGTTTTCATTATTCTTTATCACAGAAAATAAAGGATTCGCCGTTGGAACTAATGGTTTGATACTTTTTACTGAGGATGGAGGTCTTAACTGGATTAAAAGAGATTCAATTTCAAGTAAAACTTTACGAAAAGTTCAATTTCTAGATGAAAACAATGGATTTATCTTAGCTGAAAGGCAGTTCTTTAAAACAAATGATGGGGGGAACTCATGGTTAATATATGAACTTCCTGTTGATTTATTTTTCGACATGTTTTTTCTAAATAAGCAGCAAGGAATTGTAATAGGTTCTAACATATATAGAACGACCAACGGTGGAACATCATGGATTAGAGATTCTGAATATCAGTCCAAAAATTTTCGTTCCATTAATTTTTCTGACTCTTCTCAGGGAATTATAGTTGGAGAAAATGGATTAATATTGGTGACTACAAATGGCGGCATTAGGTGGTTTTCTAAGTCTATGAATGTTATAACAGACAGACCTGTCCATCTATATTTCAGCGATTTTAACAATGGGATTATTTTAACTTACTTATCCGGGGATGTATACAAAACGACAAATGGTGGTGTTCTTTGGTCAAAAATTGGAATGGTTCCCTCCTCAGGATTTATTAATGGTGGTAATTTCTTGAGTGAAACATTTGGCTTGGCGGTAGGACCTAGTGTAATGATTTGTTAGTTGGTTTACTTTCACTATATTTGCAGCAAAAATATCTTATGGCAAGTATAGGAAAAATTGTTCTGACCCCAAAAGAAGATCAAGAATTGCTTATGTGGTCAAGGTCGTCAAAAATGGATTA
>JAHJVF010000017.1 GCA_018828505.1 Bacteroidota bacterium
ATCACTCTCGCAAGAGAGCCACGAAGCCGGAAAAGTAAAAAAGGAAACTCCCATACTTGTTGTACTTGGTAATCCGCCTTATTCGGGACATTCTTCAAATACCGGTGAATGGATTTCGCAAGAGATTAAAGAATATTATAAGGTTGACGGCAAACCGCTTGGTGAGAAAAATCCAAAATGGCTGCAAGATGATTATGTGAAATTTATCCGCTTTGCTCAATGGAAAATTGATCAATCCGGTGAAGGTGTATTAGGATTTATTACGAACCACAGTTATCTCGATAATCCAACTTTCAGAGGCATGCGCCAGTCTCTAATGAACAGCTTTGATGAAATTTATATTCTCGACTTACACGGAAATAGTTTGAAGAAAGAAAAAGCTCCCGATGGAAGCAAAGATGAAAATGTTTTTGATATTCAACAAGGGGTTGCGATTGCGTTTATGATAAAATATAAGAAATAAATTTTATGGATTTTTTATGAGTGAAAAGAAGAATGAATCCGCCGGAGGCGGATTAGCAATATTCAAAACTTTTAGAATTCGCCGTCATTATGATGAGGAAAAAGAAATCTGGTATTTTTCAGTTATTGATATTGTTGCTGCACTTACTGATCAAAGAGATTTTAAAAAAGCACAAAGTTATTGGACTACATTAAAGAACCGTCTAAAAAAAGAAGGAAGTGAGATTGTCACAAAATGTGACAAACTGAAATTACTCTCTGCTGACGGGAAAAGATACTTTACAGATGCAGCCGACGTTGAAACTATACTCCGGCTTGTTCAATCTGTACTGTGCAAAAAATCTAAAATAATAGGGATGTTTGAAGAATTATGTACAGAATATTTAAACACACCCCTTCTTTTCCCCTCTCGAAAGGGGAATTAAAGGGGTGTGTCTTGATTGTGATTTACTAATGAAACGAAAAATTATTCCATACGATCCAACTTTAAAAGAAAAAGCGAGACAGCTTCGAAATAAAAGTACTGTCACAGAAATAATGCTCTGGAAACGTCTTAAGGGAAAACAAATGAGCGGTTTTGATTTTCATCGACAAAAGCCATTGAGTAAATATATAGTTGATTTCTTTTGTAATGAGCTTATGCTTGCTATCGAGATTGATGGAATGAGTCATTCCGGACAAGAGAAGTATGATAAAAAGCGTCAGCAAGAATTAGAAAACTTAGGAATTAGATTTCTTCGGTTTGAAAGCGACGATGTGTTTTTTAATTTGGGTAAAGTATTAGATGAGATTGAAAGTTGGATTAGAGTAAATTCAAATTAACTATATGAGAAAGAACGCACCCCTTCTTTTCCCCTCTCAAGAAGGGAATGAAAACGGGTGTGTAAGTTGATATATTATAATTGGAGAATGAATGTCTAAAATCTATCACGCAGAAATTTTTGGTTTACGTGAAAAAAAATACAATTGGCTTAATAAGCACAACATTCAAAATGTAAAATGGAAAAAAATCGCTCCGCACCCTGAATTTTATCTTTTCATACCTACCGATGATAAGCTTGCAAATCACTATTATTCTTTTTCTAAGATTACGGAAATATTTCCCTTTAATAGCGTTGGAATTGTAACTGCAAGGGATAATTTTGTAATTGATTTTGACAAAAAGAAACTTGAACAAAGAATCAATCAGTTTGTTAATCCAAAGATTGATGATGAAATTCTTAAACAGACGTATAACTTAAATGAAAACCAGAGTTGGAAGATTAAAGAACAAAGAGAAAAGCTTCGCAAAGATTTAGACTGGAAAGATTCCATAACAAAAATTCTTTACCGTCCTTTTGATGAACGATGGATTTTATATCATGATGAAATGATTGAACGGACAAGAAAAGATATTATGCAACATTTGTTAGAAGAAAATATAGCTTTAATTACTTCACGACAAACCAATGCTGATTTCCGACATGTTTTTATAACCCAAAGTATCATAGAATTTAATATTACCGGAACAGCAGGGAGCTATGGGAGCGGCTATATTTTCCCTCTCTATATTTATCGGAGGGCAGCATCAAAGAAAAAATTAGCATTTGCGCAATTAATGATGTTTGAACCTGAAGTAGAATATGAAGCGATATTGTCAAATATCTCACTCGAAGTAAGAAATATGTTAGTGAAGAATTATAAAAAACCATTTTTAAATCCAATGGATGGAGATAAAGAGATTAAAGGATTCGGCTCCAAGGATATTTTCTATTACATCTATGCTATTCTTTACAGCAACGCTTACCGAACAAAATACACACAATTTTTAAAGATAGATTTTCCGCGTGTCCCGTTTACAAAAAATTATAAACTCTTTATAAAGCTTGGCAAACTTGGTAAGCAAATTGCAGATTTGCATTTGCTCAAACCTGCCTCGCCGTCAGGCGGCTCAAAAGAGTTAGATATCCCGCAAGGCGGGACAAAATTTCCAATTAGCGGAACCAATAAAGTTGAGAAGCCAAAATATGTTCCTGTAAAGACGGGGCATGCCCCGTCTATACAAATGGGACGTGTTTACATCAATAAAGATCAATATTTCGATGGAGTTAAAGAAGAAGTTTGGCAATACCAAATTGGCAGTTATCAAGTTTGTGAGAAATGGTTAAAAGATAGAAAAGAGAGAACACTCACATTAGAAGAGATTCAAACGTACTGCAAAATTGTTACCGCATTATTTAGAACAATCAAACTTCAAATCGAAATAGATAAATATTATCCGAGTGTTGAAAATACGGTATAATAAGTGCCTCTCCGAAGGAGTCCCCAAAGGGGTCTTCGACCTTTGGACAATCCGAAATCCTTTTCGCTTTTGGCTTTCTTCTTCCGTGTAATGTTGTCCGTCGATTGACGGATAGTTCTATTAAATAAAATTTATAAAAATTATCCACCTGCGCTCAAAAATCGAGCTTCGGCGGACAGGTTGGCAGTAGCTTTTTATCCAGCATGCTTGTTTTTGGCGGCGGCTTAAAAACAACGCCGTTATACTTACAAAAATCTCTAAAAATATCAGATTTCTGATCTTGACAATTGTAGTTATATGTGCTATCATTAAGTTGTGATTATAACAGTTGATACGAACGTAATATTTGCCGCCTTATATAGTAACAAAGGTGCTTCTCATCAGATATTAAAAATGATAGTTGATGAGAAAGTTAAATTAGCTGTTTCGGCGCAAACATATTTTGAATACTATGATGTTTTAACAAGAGAGGAGAATCAAAAGAAATTAAATCTTTCCCTAAAAGAAACTGAAGATTTTCTTGATTTATTAGCATTGTTGGCTCAAAAGCATAGTATATATTTTCTTCTTCGTCCAAATTTAGCAGATGAAAAAGATAATATATTTGTTGAATGTGCATTTGCAAGTAACAGTGATTATCTAGTCACTTCGAATGTGAAAGATTTTCGAAGAAATGAGTTAATAGGATTTAATTTCAAAGTTGTAACGCCAGCTGATTTTTTTAAAATGTTGGAGAAAAAAAATGAGTAGTACACAAGTAGTGACATTAAGAATGCCAAAAGATCTTAAAAGACGCCTTGAAAGAGAAGCAAAATATCAAGGTGTATCGATAAATCAGTTAACAAATTATTTATTGAACTCCCAATTGACGTATTTAGAATCTGTCTCGATTCTTGAAGCAAGGTTATCAAAAAAATCAGCTGGGAATTTAAAACGAGAAGTAAAAAAGATTCTATTAAAAGTATCTGCAAGAGAAGTTTCTGACTGGGATTCAGTAAACCAAGTTAATCGGAAAGTAAGCATAACCAGCCGCGCAACCTGACAGCCCGCCAGTCCAAAGGACTCCTTCGGAGAGTAAGGTAAACTGTTTTTCAGCGAGGCATTTGTTTAGGGCGTGAGATAGATAAATAAATATTGTTTGTTTCTTAGAAAATCTTGAAATAGAATAATTGCGTGTGAGTTGTAAATGTTATCTCACGCCCTGAAATTATAAAGTTGTGTTTACAAAATTGAGTTGCTCTTTGAATTAGGTTTAGGGCGTGAGATAAAAAAAGATAGTAATGTTTGTTGAAAAAAGATTTATGAAGTGAAAAGATTGTGTGTTAATTAAAAACACTATCTCACGCCCTGAATAATAAAATAGTTTTTATAAATCATTGACATTTGTTCCTGTCTGCCGGCAGGTTCAAAACTACATTGCTGTCCGTCATCCGTTAGCTGACGGATGGGCGTCGGCTTAGGCACAACGCCGTTATGTTGATAATTCCGTCATCGCTGTTTTTGGGCGGCGGCTTAAAAACAACACCGTTATAAACCTAAAAAGAGCTGAATAAAATTGAATAAAAGGAGATAGAAAAATGTTGTTGTTTACTTCAAACAAGGAATTAAAATATTTAGTGACTCTCTTATCAGTTATACTAATTATGTTAGCTTACATTGGTTGCGCCAAAAAAGAATCGCAATCAGAGACTAAAAATCCTCAAGTTGAAAACAGAAGTAATTCTACAGCTCAAAATACACTACAAGGAAACATTGCGAAGCTACAAGGTAAATGGAAATCAAATGATGATTCTGCATTTACAATTAAACAGGGATTTTTACAGAACAAAAGTACCCTCAAAAAAACACACTAATGATCCGCCTGTCCAGCTAATCAACATTGTATATTGGACCAAATATCGACA
>JAHJVF010000103.1 GCA_018828505.1 Bacteroidota bacterium
AAAAAATGCTTTGACAAGATTCCATTGTCTTTCTGAAGCGACGAGAAAGATGCCATCTTTCCACTAAGCTAAAACATTTTGAAAAGATGGCATCTTTTGGCGCCTGACAGATGGAATCTTTAACTCGTCGTTATTAAACAATCCCTTCAACAATCTTTATCTCTTCTTCCGAAGCTGTAAAGCTCGCAAACAAACTTGTCCCATTCTTGTCCATCGAATTGTTTTGGCGTAGGAGAATATACTTGACATACAATATTCAACTAAGTACTTTTGCAGTAGCTCGTCAAGGTGAACGTCGGCTTCATGCCGTGTGTTTCAAGAGCTTGACTTTTGAAACCTAGCCTTAAACGGGCTTTATTTTTTTAAAAGTTAGTTTATTTATATCGCTATACCACTCGCCATAAGGTTTATTTCTTGTATCATCTAAATCCATTATTAAGCGATAATCCTTTTCTAAAAGCTTGAAAAACCGATCTTCTTTTTTTTCATAAAGACGTTGTACAGCCCATAAATAATAATCAATTACCTGTAGCCCAATTACTTCGTGTGGATAAGCAGAAATGATTCTAACAGGTTTATCAGACTTTTTATTATATGCCATTTCAAAATTAATCTTTGCTCTATCAATTGCTTTTTGTAATGCTTCGTTCCTGCCTGCTTTGCCTCTTCTAGAAAAGTAAACAACATTTTTATCTGCTTTATAGTATTGTCATATAACTTTTTGTTTTTTATGTCAAGATATTTAAAATGATTTTTCCATTTTCCATCATCCATCAAACATCTTACATTGCGGCTTGCCGCACTATGTAATAGGTTCCTAAATAAACGGCTAATCATTTCGTCATAGATGTTGTTTGGAGTCAATTTTTTACCTGTAATTCTGAAATGTTCTTTTACATGGTTAGCAAATTCATTTTTTCTTCGTACCACGACATGCACTTTTACATTTAACTTTGGCAGTAGTTTAAAAACCTCTCTTCTAACTTCGGCAAGATCATCTTTTGCGTGAAAGAAAAGAGCTGTTTTTCTTGTATTAGGCTGCATTGAAGGAACATCGGCAAAGTAAGGATCTTCTACTAGTGAAGTCCGTAATTTATTCAGTTCATGTTTAACGTAGTCTGGGTCTGTAACTTGTGCAACACCTACAATAAATACTTTTGATATTCCCTCATCTCCAACTATAATTTTTCCTTTTTTATCAAAAAGAGTTGGATCGCCAGTTTCATCAACATAAAAATATCTTACTTCTTCTTTATTACTCTTCATTTTTTATTTGGCTGTTAGTCAAGCTACCTTCAACAATTTTCGAAAAATAATCATGATTAATTCAATTGTGTTTATCTTTAAAGCATTCAGTCAAAAAGGTCATTCTATAAATTATTGCGATGTACAAGTTAGTTCATCGCAATATAATTCTCTAAGTTATTTTTTGTCTTTTGGTGGACATGGATATTTTCCATGACTATCAGATCGAGCAATCTTTCCATCTTTATTATGAATTACAAATTCAGTTCTTTGGCCCTGACTTATTTTTCTACCTACTTTAACAGCAAGTGGCTTTGTTCAGAATGGAATGAAGCTCTTACTGATCCACATTTCTTTACTATTTAACAACTTTGAAAAAATGGGACCTATCGAATCTTTTTAACTCAATTCACTCGTCATTATGAAGAGTGGTTTCATTTCGAAACTTTTATAGTGCGGTCTTAATCGCTCTGTGTTATAAAACTTTTCTACGTTAACGATTTTTTTAGTACTGGTGATGATATCGAGAGGTACATTATCATATCTTCCATTCTTCAAAACAACAAGCCGTCCATGAATTCCTTGAAGTACCAAATCAAGGGCTAAATTACCATAAGCCATTGGCACAATTGAATCGATTGCATCCGGATCACCGCAGCGTACTAAGTAACCAAGCTTTTGGTTAATGATATCGATCTTTCTTCCATTGTTAAATTTGGGCGAGAGTTTTTTTAACTCTTCACTTACCAAATCTCCAATGCCTCCAAGCTTTGCGTGTCCGTAAGCATCGGTTGTTCTATCTTTAAAAACCATCTCTCCCCCCTCGAACATTGCACCTTCAGAGACAAGAAGAACAGAATATCTGCTCGGATTTTTAAAACGATCCTGAGTAAGAAGCTCTGTCAGTAATTCGATATTGAATTTATATTCAGGTATGACGCATCGATTTGCAGAACCCGCCATAGTTGGAAGAACAGCTGTGAATCCTGCGTATCTTCCAAAAATTTCAAGCACCATAAATCGTTCATGCGAGCCGGCAGACGTTCGAAGAGCGTTTGTCATTGCAATTGTCCGGGTTACACATGTACTAAATCCGATACAGTAATCTGTTCCGGGAACGTCGTTGTCCATCGTTTTAGGAATTGCAATTACCTTTACTCCTTCTTTGTAGAGTCTGACTCCGTAACTTAGCGTATCATCGCCGCCAATAGGGATCAAATAGTCTATTCCAAGATAGTCGAGATTTTTCAATACTTCGGGGGTAAGGTCGTTCACTTCGGCATTATATTTATCTTTAAGATGATCGGGAACGTCGTTCTTTTTTACGTGGCTTGGACGCGTTCGTGACGAATGAAGGAAAGTACCGCCCGTTCTGCCGGATCGATTAACAATATCTTCCGTTAAAAATTGAAAGTTATCACGATTATCTACCTTATTGTCTCTTATCATTTCAACAAGTCCCGCCCAGCCGCGTCTTATTCCAACGACTTGATATCCCTCTCGAATTGCTCGGATTGTTACAGCGCGGATTGCCGGATTTAATCCCGGGACATCTCCGCCCCCTGTTAAAATTCCGATTACACCTTTTTTAGAATTTACGTTTGTCATAATTACCTTCTTTTATTTAATCAAATCTATTAAGCCAGAGGCTCATCAGCCCTTGGCTGAGTTTATCTCTTCTTCATTACAAAAATACAAAATATTTTATTGCGAAAAGTCTGATCCGTTTTGAGAATTATCCTGCATCTGGTAATGATTATGATTCTAATTGTTTGTGATTATTAAACTCTGGTAGAATCTTTGTCAAACATAGAAAATACTTGTGCAATATGATGCTTAAGGTGTCCGAAATAATCTGTAATCAAATACTCGAGTGTGGCTGGTGTGTTTTTATCGATTTTTTTCCAGGATATCTCGTTCAAATTATGCGAAGCTCTTTTCAGTTCAAGAATATTTTGTGGAATTTGATTGCAAAGATGTACGATGTGAAGGTTATAAAACTTCTCCAAAGGATCCTTCGGACAAAGCGAAACTAGCGAGAGCCAATCTTCTGTATAATAGTTTTGGGAGGATGTCCATTTATCCTGTTCATAACCATCAAAGACTAAATCGTCCTTGAATTGAGCGAGAATGAATCTTCTGTGATTGTTGCATGCAGAATCAACCAGATGTCCGAGTATTTCGATTGGAGACCAATTATCGGGATCTTTATTCAGTTGCTTTTCAGTATCGGGTAAATCAATTAAACGATTTGCTGTTAATTCAATGAAGTATTTCATTTCACCGAGGAACTTTTCCATTGTAAAAATCCTTGTATATTATGAAAGATAACTATTCAATATTTTTGAATCGAATTTTATTTTATCATCCGTCAGCTGACGGACAAATATCTGTTAACGAAAGGAAAGCGATGTTAGAATTTTTTGAAAAGAAAAGACCTCACAACGGAATGACATATACCGACTACATTTTTTCAATAGAAAAGAAAATTGAATCAACCAATATTGATTCTCTGAGCGATGATGAACGAGGAGACTATAATACAATCAAATTGAACCTTGCAAGAAGTTACCGGATTCAAAAAACATTTGAAGCCTCGGAAGTGATTAAAAAAGTTGTCGAGAAGATCGACACACCGCAACTTTGGATGGTATTAACAGAAGATTGGTGCGGTGATTCTGCCCAGAACCTTCCATTCATAGCAAAGATTGCTGAGATAAATTCCAAAATCGATTTAAGAATTCTTTTCCGGGACGACAATCTCGATATCATGGATTTATATCAGACTAACGGTACACGAAGCATTCCAAAACTAATTGCGTTTGATGAAAATGGAAATGAATTGTTTCAATGGGGAGCAAGGCCAGCAAAAGCTCAAGAGCTGGTTAATGAATTGAAATCAAAAGGAATATCAAAAGAAGAATATATTGAAAAGCTTCACTTATGGTATGCGAAAGACAAAGGAAATGAATTAGAAAAAGAGTTCATTCAAATCCTAAAGACTTAAATGAACTCTAATATTCATAGAAAAATATTTACTCGTTTTTCTCTAATTCTTTATTCCACTGGATCATACCGCCGAGAACATTTTTAGCGTTGAATCCCAACGGCTCCAATATTTTAACTGCCTGCCCGGAACGGTTTCCGCTTCTGCATATCACAGCAATTTCTTTATCTTTAAACTCATCTAATTCGTGAATTCTTGCTTCCAATTCTTGGATTGGAATATTAACCACTCCTTCGATTTTTCCAAGCTCGCTTTCAAGTTCTTGGGGCATTCTGACATCGAGTATAATAAGATTTGAGTCGGTTTTAATTTTCTCTTTAAGGTCTATCACGGATATCTCGTTTTGGCTTTGTGCACATCCATTAATTGTTATAATGAATGTAAATAGAACAAATAAATTTTTCTTCAAGTTCATTTTGCTTCATTTTAATTTTTGTTGATTTGTTAATTAAGTCCACACATTCCAGACGCACATCCTCCGTATGAAGGCACATCACACGCTCCGGTTGAACATGAGTCGCCGCTAAACCCGGACGAGCTTCCCATCGAAGGACTAAATGCGGATAAGAGCTTTTTGTGATTTTTCGAATTACAGCTTGGACAAAATATATCATCAGATTTTTCTTTTCCTATGTGAAGGATTTCATACTTGGAATTACAATCTGTACAGCGATATTCAAATACAGGCATTAAATTTTTCTCCTTAATATTATTTCAAAAATTTTCTAAATGTATAAACCACTGCTTTCCTGTCCGCCGAAGTCCGCCACGGCGGACGCAGGCGGATTAAAAACTTATTGATGGGTTCAATGTGATTTTTGTTTTCATCGAATTTGATATCAGACAATTTGCTTCTGCTTTGTGAATTATTCTCTCGGCTCGTTCAGCATCTTTTTCGTGTTTGATCTTTATTTGCGGCTCGAGTATGATCTCGCTAATCATAAATTTACCATCGACCTTCTCCAGTTTACCTGTTGCCTTACTGTTATAAGATTCAGATTCGAGCTTTGACAACTCTGCAATTGCAAGAAAAGTTGTCATCAAACAAATGGCAGATGATGCAACGAATAGATGTTCTGGGCTCCAAATTCCTTCATGTCCACCAGGAAATTGCGGCGGTGTTGCAACTTCAATATCACTAAGAGTTGGAGAGGAAAGAGTTCCCTTCCTCGCTGAATCCCATTTTACATTTACTTCATAGTAGTGTGCGTCACTCATAAATTATATCCTCATTAATTTCCAAATCCCAAGTTACAAATTTCAAAATGTTCGCCTTTGATTTTTGTCCGTCATCCGTTTCCGTTAGCTAACGGATAACGGAGACGGATTTGTTATTTGGTGTTTCCACATTCATTACATTGACATAGACTTCGTAGATTATCCCATGTGTAAAGTCCTGTATTATGCCCATCATTCCAACCGATTTGTAAAGCATAATTTCCAACCATTTGAACGGATTTCAAAATAAACATTTCAGGCGTTTCATTTTCTTTCTTCACAGGTGCGTAAGATTTCCATAAAATCACTTCGCCTTTACATATGGCACAGGGGCATTCTCGTCTCAAATGATCTAAATTATATTTACTCAAGTGTCCATCCTGCCATCTGATTTGTAATTCGGAGGCAGAAACTTGTTTGATATCTTCGGGCAGCAATAACATGAAAATCTCGTTAAATTAGATGCAATACTAACAAAAAGGATTTAAACTTATTAGGGAAAATTTTAGTGCAGATTCGGATTAATTATTCTTTTCTTGAAGCAATTTTAATAACAAGTCGGGATTATCGGTTTCAATAGCATCGACACCGATTCGTATCATTCTTTTCATTTTATTTTCACCGTCCACATCCCATGCAATGATTTTATAACCGTTTGCATGAGCTTCTCGAACAAAATCCTGTGAAAGAAGCAGCGAATGCGGTTGAAGATAATCGACATTCAGTGTGAAAAGATCTTGAAAGGAAACTCCCGAACCGATGGAAAAATTTAAAAACGGAATTCTAATGCCGTAAACATATATCAGAGGAATTTCGGGAGCAAATCTGCGAATACGTTCCAACACTTTTGTATTGAACGATTTCAAAATTATTTTTTTGTGCGATGAATTTTTCCTAACGCTTCGGATAACTTTATCTATCATTTTAGACATATATCGTGAATCGTCTTTAATTTCAATTATCAGAGTAACGGTAGAATCAATAACTGAAAAAACTTCATTAAGAGTCGGAATCTTTTCATCTTTAAATTTTTCGTCGAACCAGCTTCCAGCATCAAGCTTTTTTATCTCCGCGAGAGTATATTCATTCACAGCACCTTTGCCGTTCGATGTTCGGCTGACCGATGCATCGTGAATTACAACAAGCTCTCCATCTTTAGTCATACGAACATCAATTTCAACGGCATGGGCGCCGAGATCAATGGCTTTTTTAATTGCTGCTAAAGTGTTTTCCGGAGCATGAGCGCTAGCACCCCGATGTGCAATAACCATTGTGCCATCAATGTTCTGTGAGTTCGCTGAACTAAAAAAAAGAAGGATTATCCCTAAAAATAAAGCTGTCATTTTAGAAAGTTGAAACTACTTATCTTTTATATCTTTCTTGAATTTTAATGATGCAGAATTAATGCAATATCTCTGTCCTGTCGGATTTGGTCCGTCGTCGAATACATGTCCGAGATGAGCCCCACACTTGCTGCACATGATCTCGGTTCGTGTCATTCCAAAACTTCTATCAGTTTCATTATGGATTTTATCCTTTGCAATTGGCTCCCAAAAACTTGGCCATCCTGAACCTGATTCATACTTTGTATCAGACGTAAAGAGTTGATTCCCGCAAGCGATGCAAAGATAAATCCCTTTCTCATGATAATTATAATATTTTCCGCTGAAAGGTCTTTCCGTCCCTTTGTTTCTTGTAATATTAAACTCTTCTTCAGTGAGCTGCTTTTTCCATTCGTCTTCTGATTTATTGATTTCGAATTTCATTTTAATTGAATTCCTTTCGATCAAGCTTGTTTGCAGTGCTGAGTCAACCAAATCCGAAGGATCCTTCGGACAAGTGTTTTTATTAAGCGAGTCTATGTGTGTGAGAGCTTTTTTTGATTCGGTTGCCGGTTTACTACCACAGCTGGATATCAATGCAGCAGTAATAAAAAGAATTAAGAGGTTTTGTGTTTGCATAAAATTAATTTTTTGTACGAAGGTAAAGTGATTTTGTTCAGAGATTCTTCGTAATAGTTGTTATATCGTATCGAAATTAAAGAAAACAATTAATTTCTCAAATTATTTACCCAATTGGTGCATTTGTTTTTTCTATTGCCTGTTCTTATTATTGAACGAGAAAGGAAGCATTTTAAAGTGTTAAAAATTTATCTTGATGTCTGAACGTTCTGCAGAAAATAAACTATTAAAAAAAGCGATGAGAATTTTGTTTAAAGAATTAGGCCCCGTTGAAACAAGCCGCTTTTTATCGATTACAAACCAGAAGCGAAAAGAGTCTGTTAAACGCCATCGTGATTGGCAAAAGGGACTTAATAAAGAACTTCTTTTCAAAGAGATCTTTGAAGAGAATTGATATTTTTCAGACAATGCAGATATGTTGTTAAACTAACTCACTGAAGTTACGCAAAACCAAGTAAATAACAAGAATGATGCTACAACAACAAAATTTTTCATGGTTTTCTCGATACATCCCGACCCACATCTCGAATTGGTCTCGGTCGGGATACTCGAAAACCAGCCTATATTTGCAGGTTCTCGAGTTTCCGACCCGCTTTACCGCCTATGCAGTTCA
>JAHJVF010000104.1 GCA_018828505.1 Bacteroidota bacterium
GTTTTTCTGGTACGAGTTATCTTTAAATGTCTGCTTGAAGGTAATAGAGTAATTTTCGTACTCACTTCTGTTGCGCCCAACGAATTTTTGTCCGTCAAGAGTTACACCTCCATCCTGATCGATCCCTTCCGGAATGATCGCAATAGCAAAATATTTATTCTTAATTGCAGCCCAATCTATCACTCCATTTGCATCTTTATTGTATTTCTCGTTCACCGAGCTTGCATCTAAATCAAACTCTTCTTCCGCGGCATAAAACACTGCTTTGGCAAACGTTGCTTCGTCATGTGTATTTTTTTCAACAAAACGAATTCCATTCTGCCAATTTATTGTGAACATTCTGTTTGAGATAATTCTCTCCATTGATATAAACTCGATGTCTGCTTTGAGAGAATATTTTCCTTTGTAAGCAGTATAGGTTTTTCTGATTGAACTAGTTTCAGAAACTTTCATTATAAAGCTGACAGAAATTGAATCTGAATCGCTGGCATTAAAGTATGATTTATTTAGTTCGGGCTTGAATTCAAATCCGGAAGTGTTGATCAGTTTACCATCGAGAGTAAGAAATGTGAGCGAAAAGTCTCCGCCGGCTTTTGAATTGATAAGCTGAACATCACCGCCGTACCATTCCTGGTAATTCTTCAAAAAGAACTTATTGATCTTGGCGCCTGTTGATGTAAGCTCTGCGATAAAAAGATCGTTCTCAATAGTAACGATCTGCCCCTTGCCGGCTTGGGCTTTTGAAAAATATTGTCCAAGCGTATCGACTTGAATATGTATCGGTTCTTTAGCAGCAGGTTCTTGTTGTTTCTTTTCGATTTGAAGAGAATCATCTCTTTCTGTTGTATCCTGTTTCTTCGGAGGCTGTTGATTAGGATCGGGACTGTTCGTCCAGAGCCAGACCATCAAAATCAAACCAATTAAAACAAATGCTAATGCTGTATTTCTATCCATTTCAAATTCCTAACTAAGTTAAAGGATCAAATCCTCCTTTATTAAAAGGATTACATCTTAAAATTCTCCACGCCGATTTCACGATGCCTTTCAGGGCCCCATGCTTGTTGAAAGATTCTATTGAATACTGTGAACAAGTAGGATAAAATCTGCACGAAGGAGGAAAGAGTGTGGAAAGGAACCTTTGATAAAATTTAATTATGTAGATGAAAATCCACTTCATTGTAATTCGATATCTTTTTGAATAACGCTCATCATACCTAACATTTCCATTTCAAAGTCTTTATATCGTAAAATTCTGTTTTGTTTCTGTTGAAGTCTGTGCGAAGAAAAAATTACATAGAGTGATTTTTCTGTTTTCTCAAGCGAGGAGATGAGATTATGCTTGTGCAGCCTGAATATTTCCCTCAAAACTCTTTTGAAGCGATTCCTCCATACTGCAATTCCATTCCTCTTGCCGACGATAAATGCGGCTTGAAGTCTTGTCTCTGTAAAATTTTTTATTTGGTAGAAACATCTTATTGTTTGGTTTTCGGAATAGAGCTTTTTGCCGTAGAGGAGTGTTTCCTCAAAACATTTTTTTGATTTTAATTTTTCACTTTTGGGAAAGCGGAACCGCTGCAAGGGATTTATTACTCATCACTTACGGTTAGTTTTTTTCTACCCTTAGCTCTTCTTCTTGATAATATGTTTCGTCCGCTTTTCGACTTCATTCGCTCTCTGAATCCGTGCGTTCTCTTACGTTTCGTATTGCTCGGTTGATATGTCCTTTTCATCTAATTCCCTTATAATTCTAAAAATTTAGGCACAAAGTTAGAAAAATTAGATTTTATAAACAATTGATTTTGGGAGAGTCAAGAAATGAGCTTATTTATTCGAATTTCATTCAAAATTTAGAGGAACTATACCAAATCCGATGGTTCGGTATCGAAAATTAGCGACGGAATTTTGAATGTCAGAGGTCGGAAATCGAATCAATTCCTTCCGGCATTGGAAGGTAAAATCTAACCGGTCGAACCGTTCCGTCTTTCTTTAATTGTCTTTCTATCTTTTTCTTGATCAATACACTATGCTCGATGAAAATATCGTCTTCTACGACAGAGCCGAATAGATAGCTCGTTCCTTTTATTAAAACGTTTTTACCGATGCGGAGCGGATAGTCATCGCTTCCGGTCATATTTACGCTGGATTCAATTCTTGAGTTATCTCCAATTTCAATATTTCCTTTAATGATATCGCCCCAAAGAATTTCTACATTGTTTCCAATCTTAAATTGCTGATGAGGAAAAGTTGAAAGTAAAACATTCTCCCAAACTTTCACATTTTTTCCGAATTGAACATTGCCTTGCACATAAACATTTTTCTTCAGTTCAACTCCAAGATTTAATTTAACACCGCAACCGATATGAACACCTTTTCCGATTTTAATATCGAGCGGAGTTCCGTTTTTGTCTAATTGGATAATTTCTTCAATAACATCATCACAAATGAAGAAATCTTCCGGGTCGTCTATTTCAATTACGTCTTTTAACTTTTCGTATGCTCTTTCACGGGCGATCGCGTCCATTTCTTTCAAAACGCTTTTAACGTTGAATCCCATAACCACAGATTGATCTTCGGGCGAAACAGCATTTACCGTCAGTCCATTCTTGTTGAAAATGGCGATCATATCCGTGATGTAAATTTCGTTCTGCACATTATCGCTTTTCAAGTCGCCTAAATAATTCTGCAGAGCTTTTGATTTGAATGCATAAACCCCGGCATTGAATTCGTTATTCTTAAGAAGCTCTTCTTTTGTGAATGAATATTTTTTACCCTTATATTCAACAGTCAAGGGTTTATCATCGCGAAGGCTTAAAATATCTTTGTGTTCAATTATTTCTATTACGCTTCCAAAATCTTTTCCGGACGAATTATTGCTAATATCTTTTTCTGGAACACGTATAATTCTTCCATAATAATTTTTCTTGTAATCGCCTTCATAAATTCCGGTCATCACCATCATATCACCCGAGGAATTCTCGAAGCTCTTTTTGAACTTCGAAACAGCTTCGGGTGTAACAAGACCCATGTCTCCGGGGAAAATATAAATCGTCCCATTGAATCCATTTTTGCTTAACGGTTCCACGCCTATTCTGACTGCATGCCCTGTTCCGTTCTGTTCTTCCTGATAAGCAAAAACCGTTCTATCTTTTTTCCCGACAACCGCGGCAACATCTTCAGCTTTTATCCCAACTACTACAACGATGTTAGGATTTTCAAGTCCCTCCTCGCATGCTTGATAAACTCTTAGGACAGTTGGTTTCCCCCAAATATTGTGAAGCATTTTTGAGATGTTAGATTTGATTCGCTTCCCATGTCCTGCCGCCAAAATGATAACCGCCTCTTTAGATTTTGGATCAATCGAACTGTTCAGCTCGTTCAGTTTTTGCCTTATTTCTTTAATGGTTGCTTTTTCTTCCATTGAATTTCCTGTTTCTGAACAAATATATAAACGGATAATGTCAGATAAAAGACTTGATTAAAAGAGAATGAAATTGCGGAAGAAAATACCATTGGAGTTTATTTTTGAACTTATGCAATATCACTTGTCAAAACCGCTAATTTGTATCGCTACACCTGCAATGATCAAAATCGATTCTTTTAACTTCCACACCATATCCTTATTTTGTGAATAAAAATTTCAGGAATCATGCAAAAAATTACTCTCTTCTTGCCTTTCAGCAACTCGGATCAATCGAACGATTTAATAAAAACATTCCTTTATGAACCACTTGTCGAGAAAATAATTCTTCTTTCCGATAAAGATTATAAGAATGGATTTGATACTATCGTTACAACATCTCTTTCTGATTCAGAAACTTTAAATCAAATCATAAAAAATGTAAAAACCGAGTACTTCGTTTTCATCGGCAAAGAAACCAAAATCGAATTGAACCAATACGCACTAGAAAGATTTTTGGATTTCGCAAAATCATACGATGCATCATTAGTCTATTCCGATTTTTATGAAATAAAAAATGATTCTCGTGAAGAACATCCTTCGCAAGATTATCAGCTTGGAAGCATCAGAGACGGGTTTGATTTCGGAGCGATGCTTCTGTTTTCATCAAAAAAGATAAAGAGCACTCTAAAGAAATATGGCAAGCTTGGAAAATTCAAATATGCAGGTTTGTATGATTTAAGACTGAAGCTTGCTGCTGAGTTCTTGGATAAAAAAAGCTCGTGCCCTATTATTCGAATTCCTGAATTTCTGTACACACTTGTTGAATCTGATGTTAGAAAATCAGGTGAGAAGCTTTTCGATTACGTTAATCCAAAAAATCGTCAAGTTCAAATTGAAATGGAAGAAGCGGCTACGAAATTTTTGAAATCGATTGGTGCCTATTTAAAACCGAAATTTCAGAAAGTTCTGAAAGACTCGAATGATTTTCCGGTTGAAGCCAGCGTGATCATTCCTGTCCGCAATCGCGTCAACACTATTGTAGATGCGGTCATAAGTGTTGTTAATCAAAAAACATATTTCAGTTTCAATTGCATTGTTGTTGATAATCATTCGACTGACGGTACAACTGAAAAACTAAATCAACTCGCATCAAAGTATTCAAATCTGATTCACATAATTCCTCAACGAAAAGATTTAGGGATCGGTGGATGCTGGAACGAAGCTATCTTCTCGCACTACTGCGGCAAATATGCTGTCCAGCTTGATTCGGATGATCTTTATTCAAATGAAAAGTCACTTCAAACGATTGTAGATGCCTTTAATGACGATGAGTATGCCGCTGTAATCGGTACTTATAAAATGGTGAATTTTGATTTGAAAGAAATCCCTCCGGGAGTAATCGATCATAAAGAGTGGACAAGAAGCAACGGTCGAAATAATGCTTTGAGAATCAATGGACTCGGCGCCCCGCGAGCTTATCGGACTTCAGTTCTTCGAAATGTCAGATTTCCAAATGTCAGCTATGGTGAAGATTATGCTGTCTGTTTAGAAATATCACGCATTTATGAAATAGGAAGAATTTACGAACCGATCTATCTTTGCAGGCGGTGGGAGGGAAACACAGATTCACAGCTATCGATCACCGCACAGAATAAGCACAATCATTATAAAGATACGATTAGAACCAAAGAGATTTTAGCAAGGATTCAGTTTAATAACAAAACACTTTATAGTGCAGCTAAATCATATTAACAGCATTTTATTCAACTTTATAGTTGAATTAGTAATTTCTAATCATTACTTTTGGGGTGCCTTTGAAGGTTAAAAAAGATGAAGTTGAAAAATTTATAGAAGATTTTTATTCTAAACTAAAAGTTTTTGACATCATTTTTGAAAACCGTGATAAAAATAATCAGGCTTTATTTGATCTGGATATTACACCCCTCAAGAGATTCGAATACATCAACAAACTTAAACCTGAAAATTATCTATCTGGACCAAATCAAGATACTAACGATCCAACTAGACCCAATTACTGGGAGTTTGGAATTAAAGTAAAAAATACTGAAGTATATATTAAAATCAATATTGGGTTTGTTAATAAACCGGTAATTTGTATTTCATTTCATATTGCCGAAAGAAAAATTTCATATCCTTTTAAGTCAAAGAAAAATAACAGGTGATTTATGAACTGTCCGTATTGCAAAAGCGAGGCAAATCTTAAATTAGAAAATAAAAGAATCACATATCGAAAAGAAGAGTTTGATTTTTTTCAACAATTCTATAA
>JAHJVF010000105.1 GCA_018828505.1 Bacteroidota bacterium
ATGAAAAAATAAATTTGAAAAAGGATTACGTAGAGTATTACTGTAATTGGATAAATCGAATCTTCAAACGGATCGAGCCAGCCATAGATAAATTGGGAATAAATGAGAACGAAGAGAAAGGAAAAAATTGCAATATCAATTACAAATGCAAAAAATCTTTTTAAATATAAACTTATGTGAGTATTATACATTTATATAAGTTATTTTTGAAATGACATCCCGACAAGTCGGGATGTCATTTCTTCTTTGTGCGAAAGTTAAAAAAACTTAAATCACTTTGCAATCAAATGATAAACTTAAACGTGTTGATTGAAATAATTCTGAATCGCTCGCACACCGCTGCCGGGAATATATTTGTGCCCAATTTTAGTCAGAGTCATTTCCAGAGCAGAAATCATTCCAACCATATCGATTTCATCATAATAACCAAGGTGTGAAATTCTGAAAATTTTTCCTTTCAAATGATCCTGTCCGCCTGCGACTGTAACTCCGAAGTCATATTTCAAAGCATCATTAAATTTTTGGAAATCAATTCCCTCCGGCACATAAACAGCAGTAATTGCATTTGATGGATTTTTACTCAACAATTCTAGACCCAATGCCTTGCATCCGACTCGTATTCCTTCTGCAAGTTTTGAATGACGTGCCCAGACATTTTCAATTCCTTCAGCGTGGATCATTTTTAACGCTTCATTTAATCCGATAACTAAAGTAATTGCTGGAGTCCACGGGGTATCTCCGGAATCAAACGCTTTTTTTGTCCGCTGAAGTGAGAAGTAGAAATTTTTATTTTTTGTAATCTCGACTTTTTTCCAGGCTCTTTCGCTTAATGCAATAAATGCGAGTCCAGGTGGGATCATTAGTCCTTTTTGCGAACCTGTAAGAACCACGTCAACTCCCCATTCATCCATCCGCATTTCCATCGCACCAATTGAAGTAATTCCATCAACAACAATTAGTGCCTCTGAAATTTCACGTACTTTTTTTGCTATTTCTTTTACAGCTGTCACAGTACCTGAAGCTGTTTCACTGTGGGTTAAATAAACTGCTTTCGTGTCGGGATGATTTTTTATCTGCTTGATAATTTCGTCAGCATCTGGCGGCGTACCCCACTCTTTTTTAATTTCAATCGGAATTCCGCCAAAGGTATTTATCAGTCCGCCCCAACGCGCACCAAACTTACCGCCATTGACGTAAATTGCTTTTTCCCCTTCATTCAAAATATTACAAACTGACGATTCCATTGCACCTGTTCCAGATGAAGTTAAAGTAAACACCGGCTGTGAAGTTTGAAATAAGTATTTTAGATTTTCGTTCACGTCTTTTAAGATTTCTTTGAATTCCGGATTGCGATGGTGAATGATCGGTTTTGCCATCGCAAGCATTATGTCTTCGGGAATCGGAGTTGGACCTGGGGTGAACAAACGTTTTTTCAAAATCTTGCCTTTGATTCTTTAATTATTCTTCATAGAGGAAATCTTTGATTAAAACTTTCTGTACAAAATTACCAAAATGAACAGTCACTTAAAAAAATTTTGAAAGAAGGTAATTACTCAGCTGTTAAGTCATGAGTAGAAAAAAACAAGACTTATATGCCACCAAGACACCAAGGCACCAAGTAGCACAAAGAAATGTTTAAGCCATCAACAGATGAAATGGTATCACCAGCCACAAAATAGCTATGTCGTGGCAGGAAAGAATTATCTTGTGATAACTTTGTGTCTTTGTGCCTTTTCCCGTAAGGGATGCCTTCGGCAGTGGCAATTGTTTTTTAATTATATATCAGTACAAATGCTGCTGAGTAGTTACGAAAGAAGAAGATTTAGCTGTTTCTACCTGCCCGCCGAACTCGGACTGATGAGGCAGGCGGGCTTGAAAAGAATTATTAAAAAGTTTAAGTTAAACAGTGTTAAGTTGTCCATAGGTAATTTATTTCTTTCTACCTGCCCGCCGAACTCGGACTGATGAGGCAGGCGGGCCTGCCCGCCTCATAGAAAACTCAGAGGCAGGCGGGACAGAAAAGTCATTTGGATTAGATGTTTGAATCGAGATGTTTAATAATGTCAGCCAGAGGCTGATCCGTCAGCTGACGGAGCCTCGGGCTCAAAAATAAATTTTTAATTAAAGAAAAATGAACGTTTATCCGCCAATGGCTGAAAATAGTTTGTATATCATACCAAAATTGGCGGAGAAACAAAATGCGGTGTTACAATAGTTAGCTGCTCATTACGGGCAGGGAAAGAGGAAAAGAATGGAACAGAAAGATTATGAAATAGCTAAAGAACTTAAAGAAAGACTGTCTGAAGCTGTTCAATTGATTGACTTTCGAATTTTTGGTTCAAGGGCACGTGGTGATAGCCAGGAATATTCGGATATGGATATTTTTCTTGAGGTCGAATCTCTTAATAGAGAGTTAAAGGAAAAAATTTTTAATATAGTATGGGAAGTTGGGTTTGAACATTTTATTTTTATCTCTCCATTGATTTTTACGAGGAATGAAATTGAGAAATCCCCATTGAAAGTATCCTCAATAGTAAAAAATATTGTAACAGAAGGGGTGAGGGTATGACAGATAAGGAGGTTCTTTTCACCTACAGGCTAAATCAAACAGAAGAAACCCTTTCTGATGCTAAGAAGATGTTAGAGGATAATCTTAGCCCAAGGTCTATAATAAACAGGGCATACTATTCTATGTTTTATGCTGTGTTAGCCCTTTTCTTAAAGGCTGATATAAGTCTAAAGACATCTAAACATATAGGTGTCATTTCTATATTCGACAAAGAGTTTGTGCATACAAAAAAAATTGATAAGCATTATTCGAAAATATTACATAGAGTGTTTAAGGTAAGACAAGAAGGAGACTATAAGGAATTAGTAGAATTGTCCTTTGAAGATGCTGCTGAGCTCGTTAAACTTGCAGAGGAATTTGTTATCGGTATTAAAAAGAACTTATAAACAAAAAAATAGAAGTTCTTATTTTTACCTGCAACGGCAGATAACATGATGTAGAAGACTTCGTTTCACTTTGTCCAAATCCCGACAAGTCGGGGTTTCTTTTATATCAGAACCGTTCGCTCCTATACCCGAAGAAGTTAAGGTGAACACAGGTTGAGTTGTCTGAAATAAATATTTGAGATTTTCGTTTACTTGCCTGTAGATTTCTTTGAATTCCGGATTTCTGTGATGGATTATTGGTTGTGCCATCTCAAGCAAAATCTTTTCCGGAATTGGTGTCGGACCCGGGGTGAATAATCGTTGTTTCAAAATCTTGCCTTTGGATTCTTTAATTATTATTCATAGAGAAAATCTTTGGTTAAAACTTTATGTACAAAATTATCAATGGGAATCCACCCCTTCGGGGAATGAACAGTCACTTAAAAAAATTTTGAAAGAAGAAGATTTAGCTGTTTTTACCTGCCCGCCTCATAGAAAACTCAGAGGCAGGCCGGGCTTGAAAAGAATTATTAAAAGATTTAAGTTGAATTGTGTTAAGTTGCTATAAGTTATTTATTTCTTTCTACCTGCCCGCCGAACTCGGACTGATGAGGCAGGCGGGCCTGCCCGCTCACCTAGATTACATGAAGCAGGCGGGACAGAAAAGTCATTTGGATTAGATGTTTGAACCAGGATATCTATATTGAAAGTAAATTTTTATTTTAACAGGGATTTTTACAGAACAAAAGTACCCTCAAAAAAACACACTAATGATCCGCCTGTCCAGCTAATCAACATTGTATATTGGACCAAATATCG
>JAHJVF010000106.1 GCA_018828505.1 Bacteroidota bacterium
TCTCCCGCAGATGTTCGCAGAATAGGTTTTTAGAGGTACCCTTATATCAATTTTTGTAACGGGTATCTAAAGTCTTTTGTTCTCTAATGACAAATCTGGGATTAATTTCTGTCAGCTTTTATTGATTGAGAAAAATTTACGGATCAATTACAGTCAGCTTTAGCTGACTGATAAAGTTAACCCAAAAAGTTTTGGCTTTAGCCACATTCTCTTTTATGCGGCTAAAGCCTGAGTCGTTTGCGAATACCTTTTTCAGTTCACTAAAGTGAACTGAAATTTCACTCCAATTGAAAATTTTGAAGGCAGTTAATTTTGAGCAATAAGTTATTTGTAAATGCCAGCCAGTTAAATTTCAGTATGCTTCAGTTGATTAAAGGTAAAATAACAATCTAATTAGAGATCGACTAGAAAGTAATTACACCTTTAAATCCACCGCAAACTGCTGAAGAATATTTCTACGTCACCTCGAATCCGTCTCCGTTAGCTAACGGATGACGGGGAGAGGTCTTAATTTATTGAATCAAAATCTCAATCCCAATGAGAAATAGTGAACATTTTTCAAGCGTCCGAAATCTTGATAAGCATAGTCGACTATTAGAGCTATCATCCCGTACATTCTATAATTAACCCCTGCACCGAGGGTAAAACCTTGTTCGGTATCCTTTTCAAGAAGGGATTTATAACCTGCACGCAAAAAAATCATTTCGTTCCATGAATACTCAAAGCCTGCATTCAAATATTCTGTATTATCGTTCGGATGAATTGCATTCACTTCGCTGGTCAATCGTGATGAAGAAGTTTTAATTACGTCGACTGCTACTCCCACCCTAAAGAGCAAAGGAAGATCAAATGCATCTAATTGATGTTCAGTATTAATTACATTCGTTCCGCCCGGACCGGCGGTAGTTAATTTCAAAATATCACGTCCATGCAATTTCATTTTTGTACCGAAATTTGAAATGCTTGCACCGAGTCGTGTTTCATTTAAGAACGGGATCCGGTAAAGTGTTCCGATGTCAATAGCGAATCCAATAGCCGATTCATTCCAAATATATTCCCGAATATATTTCGCATTGAAACCAATTGAAAAATTATCTGTTAAGCTTCTTGCGTAAGATAAACCAATAGTCATTGCCCCGGCGGAAAAATACTCACCCGTACCTTCCGGCTTCTCGATAGTTCTTACTAACATATCACCCATCGATAAAACTGAGACAAATGTTCCAACCGTCCCGAAATCACTAAGCTTCATTGCGAATGCCGCATGATCGAAATTAACATCGAGCAGCCAATCGACATGATTGAATGTTACTTCACTTGAACTTACGTAAGCTAATCCGCCCGGATTCCAGTAGATCGAAGTTACATCTGTTGCAGATGCAGCGAAAGCTCCCCCCATACCTAGTGCACGTGAACCTACTCCAATTTTTAAGAATTGTGCAGAGGTTGTTCCGGTTTTTGTTAAGCTTGCACCAATCTGAGAAAATGAAATATTTAACATTAGAATAATAAATCCAAGAATAAAAAATATTGATTTCTTTTTCATAGAAAACTCCTTAATTGAAAATGATGAAATTGTTTCGTGTTTCATTTTCGTACTCATTTGATAATGGCAAACTTCAATAATTTTTCACCAACTCCTGGTGCATCGATATGAGCGAGATATACTCCGTATGCAACTCCGAATCCATCCCGGTTCAACAGATTCCAGAATTCTCTCCCGTTCTCCAACGAAGATGAATGAATTAGAGTTTGTACCAGCTCACCAGTGATTGTAAAAATTCTGATTGTACATTCCGGAGGTAAATTTTCAAAATAAATTCTTCTTTCTCCTCTATTTTGCCCGGGTAATTTAATTGATGGTTCAAGATCGTTAATGGCTACGTAAGGATTCGGGACCACATAAATATTATCCAATCTTCCTTTAGCAAGAGATGCATCATATTTTGAGGAAGCAGTCTTAAAGTAAAACCTATCGGAGGATAAAAATGGTCTTTGAGTTGCCACGAGTAGTACATCCCCTTCTGTTGGATCAATGGGTGTAATAGTTGGAACGGTCGGTTTAGTGATTATAATTCCCCAAGTGGTGGTATCAGTAGTTGTACCTCTGGAACCTTGTTTGAAAATAATTATTTCTTCACCCGGGTTCCAAATCGAATCTCGTGAAAAGGCATTCTCCTTTAGAAATGTTAATACAGGTTGAGGAACTCCGGTTGTTACATCCTTCACGGAATACTTTACAGGAAATTTTATCAGCTTCCCGGCAATAAGAATCATTGCTGAATCGATATTCGTTTTTCCGAATCTGATTTCATAATCAGCACGACTCGGTATTATTCTTCCACCAATGGTTGCCTTCTCCATTCTAAATTTATAATTAGTTTTTCCCTCGACCCACTTTGACTTGAGAGTATCTACCTTCAAGGAATCGTAGTCCTTAACTTTTAATTTAATTCCATCGAATACATTATTATCGTCTTCCCCCTTCAACATCCGGCTTTGATAAATCGGATAATATCGATAACGAAATGAATATTTCTTATCCGTCTTCATCGAGCTTGTTCCTGTTCGACGGACCAAGCCGCGAGTGTAATCGATTACATAATCTGTATTTTCTTTATAAATATTTCCAAGGTCATCTTTAAGCTGGATCAAAGTATCCTTGCTTAGAGATCCATTTTTCAATTTGGAAAAGTTAGTATCATAAAAAGCGATACCACTCTCAACTTCCGGCGGCAAACGGAGAACAGAATAATTTTTTCCATACACAGATTTCTTATTAACGAGGAGACTGTCCGCGAAGAACAAGTGAAAATCTATTTTATCTTTTATTGCAAGATCATCTAGAATCTGAATCGAAATTGTGCCGTTTCCTATTCCCTGTTCATGGATAAGATCTTTATTCGATGAGCTGCTCAAAACATAACCGCTTGCCCGTGGTCCAGGAATTACTGAAACAGTATTGACATCAAATTGCAAAATGGAGGTAACAGGATCTACGGTGATTTTCTTGCTAGTCTCGGTTGGTGGAATTCCAAGTGAGTCCCCATGATCGTAGGCTACAACAGCGTAATAATAAGTTTGTCCATTTATTACATTATTCGAATCAATATACGAATGAACTAATCCGCGATTATTTCCTAAAAAATAATGAACACCGCGCCCTTGATATTCAACCGGATGATAACCTTTCCAATAATCGGGTGCTATTGGGTCCCAAATTCCATTACCGTTCATATCAACGTAAGGTTCGCCTACGTCGTATCTGGTATTTCCATTTAAATCTTCAAATGGTTCAGGACGCATTGCTACATCCCATTTCGCTTCAACTCCATTTCCATCTCTTAATGGTTGATATAAGAATTTTGATCCTTTACCATCTGTGACTGTCTGAATATCATTAAAAGTTGGGTCTGTACTTCGATAAATCACATAACCTTCAAAATCACGTCCTGTTATTGGGTCAATACTTTCCTCCGACTTTGTATCCCAGAATAAAGTGACTTTTTTATCTCCCGGAACTGCACTAACAGTTGGCTTGGTTGGGGGTCTGAAGAATCGATAATTAGCATTATAAATTCTCTGGACTGTCTCAGCAGTTATTAAAAGATCATCTAAGTTCTCGCCAAGCAATAGAGCAATCGAAAATCTTTTAACCTCCCGTTTTTTCAGTTCGATTGGACCTGAACCGTAAATAAAAACAATATCTTCCAATTGACGTATATCACCAAAGTTTCCTGCTTGAACTCTAAACCACATCGATTCATCATTCGAAACTTTGTCGGTGTTCCAGGTCCAGGAATTAAAACTGGTAAGTCCAATCTGATCTGATTCATCGAGATCAGTTAATTCAAAATTCGGCTCACCGGGATAAAGTGGATCGAGTGCTCCATCAGGAAGTCTTTTTCCTGCAGTCGGCATCCCATCTCCCTCACCAAGATCGCCGGTATTGGGGATTCCATCTATACCAACATCATCTGTAATCGGATTCCAATCGCGGTCATTATCAATTCCATCATCCTGTTTTTCGTCAATCATACCATCACCATCATCATCAATTTTATTATCAGGATTGCTCGGGCTTTCAAGATATTTACAACCCAAATATCCAACAGGCAGCCCGAGATGCCCTTTTCCGTCATCATCCCACAAATAGATCATACTTCGAGCATAAACCGGCACATCATAATTGAATGGAGAAACAAAAAATCCAAGATCGTCACGAACTTCTGCTCCGGGATCTACCGGTAATCCACCACCAAGATCAGGATCGCCATACATCCCGAAATAAATGGAGTCCAACTTCTTCTCACTTACGTTTGTGATGGTGTAGACGAAAAATATAGTATTTTCTGCTAAGGCATTACTCCATTGCAAAGCTCTCCCATCAACTTGAACTCCCAAGCCACGGCGAGAAGAATCGGACGGAAATGGCCAATACGCAAATTCGGAATTATCTCTATCATCCATTGCCCAAAAAACTTCAAGGTCGGCATTTGTTGCATCTTGTGCTAAATATCCGGGCCAAACGTATTTCCCAAGAGTCGGATTATACCATTCTCTGGGCCAGCTATCTGGTTTGCCGTCACCATCTTTATCTTCTGCAGGATTTGAAGCCATTAATCCTTGCGATGCATCGGCGTAACCTTTCAACGGCTGCCATTGCCATAGAGTATCACCGGTCGGACTTACTTCGCGTAAGCTGGGATAATCCCATAAACCGTCAGAGACGATATGGAGTTGAATCGTACTGTCCTTACCGCTCGGGACCGATGCTGCCACGAATGGTGAAAATTGAAATACATAAGAGACTCCACGCCACACGACATTATTCACATTTCTTAACAGATCTACACCAGGTGCGATTCCACCAAAATTATAAATTTCGGTACTAATCTTATTGCCATTCATGAAATAATGTTTACGGTCCGCATGGGCGAGTGATTTTGGTAACCTAGTATTCAGTTCTGATCTTGAAGCGTTCTTCTGGGCATTATCATTAAGAGGAACTGAATATTTCTTTGAAGTATTTACATCCTGAAATAAATTTTTTATTGATTGATGCTGGCTGTTTTTTTGATTTTTTTTATCCGGTTCCTGAGCATAACCAAGAATTAAAAACCCAAACAGAAAATTGGCTAAAACTAAAGAACATAGGAAACTATTTTTTTTCATTTTCATTACTCCTACGATTAAAATCCAATTGCTACACCAAAACGAACTTCTCTTGGCGGAAGATAATAATGGGGTCGATTAAAGTATTCTTCGGCAGTATGAACAACAGGTATCCTCTTTGCAAGTTCATCTACCGATTTTGTTGCTCCGCTTGTTTGAAGCAGCGTGTATGTGGCTCTGCCGGTATCATCATAAATAAGTCGTTCGATTAGTGAATCAAAAAGGTTAAATATTTTCATGAAGGCAACAAACCTCAATCCAAACGCATTGAAAACTTTTTCAGCAAAGAGATTGAACACGATCTGCGATGGCCTTCGTCCGCTGTTCGTCCTCACATAAACTTGCTGTCCTGTAATTTGAGGTGTGTAGGGTAAACCGGTTCCAATTCTTCCGACAAGAGTAACATTCCAATTATTCAATTCTCCGAAGGTCACAGTAGTATTTAATGTATGAGTTTGATCCCATGAAAGATAAACCGGGACTTTTTCGCTCTGTCTCCCGGAAGATAAGTCGAGAAAAAATGCATCTGAATTTGTGTCATTTCCTTCTCCTGATTGGAATGTATAATCTACAGTCACACCTAAAGGACTATCGATTGATCTTCTTTTAGTTAACGAGAACGTAATCCCCTTTATGTTTCCGTAATCTTTATTCACATATTTCAGGTAAGTTTTATCTCCGCTGACTCGAATTGTTTGTAATGCGAGAAGATCACGAACATCTTTATAAAATCCTGTAACATTGAAAGCAAGATCGTCATACAGCAATTGCTGAAGACCTAATTCGTACGTAACTGTTTTCTCAGGATTCAGATTTGCATCACCAAACAACGGATTTGAAACTGCGAAACTCGATTTGAAACTTGCATTTGAATAAAGATATTGGAACGGAGGCATTTGGAAGAAATGTCCGTACGAGAAATGAATTATACCGCGATCCGTTATAGGGAATGAGATCCCAAGTCTCGGACTAAATTGATGTTTAGGTTTTGAATCTCCAAGAAGGTTGGTTTTATCAACATATCCTGGCAGTGTTGGATCGTACGGCGAAGGATATGTAATATTAGTCGAATATTGTGACCGTGAATGAAAATAGTCGTATCTGAATCCAATATTAAGAATAAAGTTTTCATATTCCATCTTATCCTGTATATAAGCTGAAAACTCGATGGGCTTTTTGGTATAAACATCGTGCTCGGCTGTTGTTGTTGAAGGTATAGTCGGGACTAAATATCGTACAGTATCCCGTTTCACTATAAAACTTTCATAATCAAGCCGGTGTAGTTCGGTCTCTATTCCAAATCTTAATTCGTGATTTACAGATAATTGACTTGTGAGATCGAACTTCCCGCCATAAGTTTTTGCTCTTTCATAACTATGTCCATTTCTTGTACCCCCAAAATAAAATGTGTATGAAGTCGGCCGCACTAATTTCTCTTCGGGTTGATATTTGTTGCTCGGTTTCAATCCATCCGTTCCCATTCCAGCATAATAATCCACAGCATTTCCGGCTGCATCTTCTAAAGGATAAAGATATTGTTTATAATCATTAAAATTATACGAAAGCTTCATCGAATAGAAAGTGCTGGGAGAAATGGCATGTCTAAAATCAATTGAAGTTATGAATCCTCTATCGTAGAAATTATAATTTGCATCCGGATTGAATTTGAAATCATGTGAATAATATTTGTTATGAGAATTTGAAAAGATAGCATCGTAATTAATTTTAATCGTTGGAATTGGTTTAATAGTCAGTTTCCCGGTTGCGCTGAATTCATTGCTTGGATTCATAGGTACAATAGCATAGTCACCAGTTGTAGCAATTCTAATATCATTCGGATTCGCAGGATTAATATAAACCGAATCTGTAGGATTATGCTCCCTCACTCCATACAGCCATCCTCTATCATTATCAAATCTACTGGAAAAGAAGAATGAAACATCCTTATTGAATAAAGGAACTGGTCCACCAAGCGTAAACTCTGTAACGTTATTGCTGAATAGATTAATATCACCAACATTAAAAAAGGTATTTTTTCTTGTACTGATGTGATCTCCAGTATAAAATGAGATCTGCCCTTTTAAATTATTTCCTCCTTCTTTCGTAATAGTGTTCACGATTCCGCTTAGCGCATTTCCATACTCTGCATTAAAAGTTCCGCTAACAACCGATATTTCCTGCACTGCATTAGTAGCAATTTGAACCATTGGTGTATTATCAAATGGATTGGAAATTGAAACTCCATTTACAGTGTAAGCGATTTCATTTGATCTCCCGCCGCGGATATGCAATTCTCCACCGACACCCTGAATTATTCCAGCTTGAAGTGCTAATATCTGATGAATGCTTTCGACCGGTAAAGATTCAATTTGCTGTACATCTATTGTCGCCTGTGAGGAAGTCAGATCAGGACGTATCATTGGTGCAGTTGCTTCTACAACAACTGTTTCGAGTGCTACTGCCTCCTCACCAAGTTCCACATTAAGCTTGGTAGTAAAATCAACTGAGACTTTGATTCCATTAATTTGCTTTTTCTGATATCCTACAGCCGAAACTGTTAACGAATAAACTCCCGGTGGTATGTTATTGATCACATACCAACCTTCGATATTAGTTGCCGCACCAAGTGCTGTA
The DNA here is from genome assembly GCA_018828505.1 of Bacteroidota bacterium. Taxonomy (GTDB): domain Bacteria; phylum Bacteroidota; class Ignavibacteria; order Ch128b; family Ch128b; genus JAHJVF01. The sequence continues at coordinate 7,810 of JAHJVF010000106.1, forward strand.
CCTGAAATCACAATATTAACGCCAGGTATTGGGTCTCTTGTATGAAGATCAATCACTCTACCTGCAATTTTACCTGTCGTTCCTCCCATGAGAAATTCAGATTTCATAAGTAGAATAAATAAAAGAGCTGCAAAAAATATTAACAATCGTTTCATCTTAGTCCCTTTTTGCTGAATGATATATTTCGGAGAATGGTAGGAAAATTCAATTTTATGATGCCAAATTTTCATTAGTTCAAAATATTGATTAATAAAATTGATGTCAAGAAAGCGGGTCACAGAATTATTAAGCGTATTTTGATACATAGCAATAATTCAAATTTATTGAGGGCTTTTAGAATTAAACCCAAATTTTCCATTAGGAAAATTTGCCCTACGGGCCGACAAGCAATAAGTTATTAGAAATAAATGTTTTATCATAAAAACTAATCTCACTTAACCAGTATCAAATGTATACAATGCTTGTCGGGGTTAACCCCGATAGTCCCGACAAGTCGGGACGTATCGGCCTTCGGTAAAAAGTTCATTCTTAATGAACTTTTTGGGTTAAATTTGTGTCGAGTTGACATTACTCTTATATTTATTTAGTCTAAAAAAGACAACATAAACACTTAAGGAGGTCTCATGAAAAAAATATTTACACTTCTAATAACTCTCCTTTTTACTTTTAATAGTATTGCTAGACCCATTGTTGTAATACAATTATGTATCGCAACTGTACAAGGTGCATGTACGGGGACATTTGAGGTTAGAAGTGCTATTGCAACACCTGGTGCAGAAATGTATATGGAATTAACTCCATTCGTACCAAACGGATGGAGATACGGAATTAGAGCTTACGTTTACGTTTATGATCCATCTAATCAGAAAATTTTTGAAAATAATTATTATTGGAGTGGTTCTTATTCTAAGAGAACAATTATTGAACAAATAGATTTCACTACCGACGGAACTTATACTGTAAAAGTAGCATGTTATGATTATGATAGATGGAACGAACCACCAAATATTATTGGAATTAATGTTGAAATTCTTACTATAGAGTTCAATTAAATTAAATAAATAAGGAGTCCACAATGAAAAAACTATTAATTACTATTTTTTACATTCTATTTTTGGTAACCTCTAATTATGGTCAACTACCAGA
>JAHJVF010000107.1 GCA_018828505.1 Bacteroidota bacterium
ATCGCTCTAAATCTGGGTGGACTTGCCCGCCGAACTTGGCCTGCCCGCCTAACTAAGACCAACCCGCCTGCCTCACCTGCCACATCATAGCGTTGTCGTGGCAGGCGTGAAACAATTAGGCGGGCAGGCGCGAGACAGGCGGGACGGATGAGGCAGGCTCGCCGTAGCAGGATGTTGCAGATTGACCATTTTGTCATTCTGAATCCCGACAAGGTCGGGATGAAGAATCTCTTTTTTAACATTTTGAGACTCTTCCCTCGATTTTCATCGGGGTCAGAGTGACAAATCCTTAGTTTTGCAACAGCCTGCGTAGGCGAGCAGGCGTGAATACGCAATTGTTCGTTTTTGCAATAGTTAGTTGAAATTGTAATTAAAAACTTGTTTTGCGTTCGACAAAGTGTTATAATTTTATTCAAAGAGGTATAGTATGATTAAAAAAGAAGCACTAATCAATGAGATTGAACATATCCCTGAACCATTTCTTGACGAGGTGATGGATTTTGTTCAATTTCTAAAGACCAAGCTAATCAATGAACGAATAGACACTGCTATAGCGAGCGAATCTTCTCTCAAAAAAGATTGGTTGAAACCTGAAGAGGATGAAGCTTGGCAAAATTTATAAAAGGGGATGTAGTTGTTGTCCCTTTTCCATTTTCTGATTTAACTCAAGCGAAAAGACGCCCTGCTTTAGTTCTATCGGTTTTAAAAGGTGATGACATGATTCTATGCCAGATAACCAGCCAATTTATCACAGACAGTTATGCAATTTCACTTGATGATAAAGACTTTGAAACAGGAGGTCTGAAACAAGTGAGTAATGTGAGACCTAATCGTATTTTTACAGCAGACAGTCAAATCGTCTTATATAAAATTGGTCAGCTCTACCTTAATAAATTGAATTTGATCATTGAAAAAATAATTGAGATCATTAGAAAATAAAACACTACTTCCACTAATACCGCCAAAGGCAGGACTATACGACATTGACATTCAACAGCTACGCTCACATTAGGGCAAAATTTATTATAGAGCGCTTCGCCGTATGCGTTTAGCACGCAACGTTAAGTGCCATAGCCGCTTCAGGAAGCACGGCCAGAGGAGTACAATACGAGAAAGGTTTATCGACCAAAGAGAGGCTAAGGCGGAGGCAAAGGTTGAGGTTTGCTGTCCGTCACCAACCGGTTGGGGACAGCAGGGGTAGTTACAATTTCTTTCTGAACGCCTTAGTCTTCGCCTTCGCCTAAGCAACTTGACATTGCAACTGGATTTATTTAACATCGCTCAAAGTTAATTGGTGAATAACAGGACATTATTAAACGGTTCTCGAGTTGTCCCAACAACAAAGTAGTTTTGCAAATAGAAGTCGGGACGTATCGAGAGAAAGTTCATTGGAATTTCATTTCAGAAATTATAGTATCCCGAAATGTTCAATAACCTTTACCATAGAAATAGATTTAAGGTTGCGTTTATCACTCCCAATATGGGTGAATTTGCTCGCACCTAACACTTCGACGAACAGTGGCAGGCGGGTATACGTAATTGTTCGTTTTTACAATAGTTATACGCCAACACGCTCAATAAAAAAATGAATGATCTATGGACTGAACACCTATTTCGGAAACTTCACCCAGACTACCGTCACCGTTGGGAAGTTTACAATGAGGTTCTGCGCAAACTGATCACGAAGGACACTGTTTGGCTAGATATAGGATGCGGCACCAATGAACACGTGGCAGAATTCGGAAACATGGCCAAGACTGCAATCGGTATCGACATACTCGATAACGGACACAGAGCCAACGCTCCATTCCTCAGGGCCGATTTACGCAATATCCCACTTCCTTCTTCCTATGCAAGTCTCATTACGTTGCGTATGGTTACAGAACACTTGGAGAGAGTTCCACAAGATTTTTCGGAGATCGACAGGCTATTGGTGCCCGGAGGTACGTTGCTTCTTCTAACGACTAATAGTTCGAGTCCCATAATCTTTTTACCCCGCCTTCTTCCTTTTTCTCTAAAGAGATGGCTTATCGGGAAACTGTTCGGCGTACCCTGCGATGATGTTTTTCCCACATACCACAGATTTAACACCCTTAGCAAAATGATCGACGGTGTTTTCAACATGAAACTGTCATCGCTTGAATTTCTTGAACAGGTTCCTTTACACCGGCCACTGTTGACGTGCATATTTGGACTTTGGTATTCCGTTACAAGGTTTTCTCCGTTACGATGCTTCAAAAGTAACTTGCTTGCAGTATTTCATAAGATTTCAAGTAACGATATCCCGGAACCTTAGGTTAACTTTATGCGTGCCGGCGTATAACACGGCAAACAACGACACTCCCTTTGTTGAAAAGGGTTTTTGAGGTCGTTCCATTGTAGTGCTTCGCGTTTCGGTAGGTAAAACGTTTCTTAGCTCGCGCCACAATGGCATTGTTTACCGAGACGTTATATGAAATTCCGAACCCAGCATAAGAGGTGAAAATTATGGATAAAACATTAATTCAAAAAAGAACAAAGGAAGTGCTTGAAAAGGTAGACAAGCCAAAGGAATTTACAATAGGATTGCAGGAATTCCTTAAATCCTATGTGGATAGAGACGCAACAAAGAATTACAAAAGGATCATTCCAGATGCAGGAAAATTTTATGGAGTCCCGCTTCCTATTTTAAGTGTAATATCTGCCGATATAGGAAAATTTATTCAGAAAGAACCAGCAAAAGCAAAATTTTTGTTAGAAACTTTCTGGAATGAAGGTTCTTTTGAAGCAAGACAGATAACAGGGAAATGCTTGGAAAAGTTTGGTCCAAAAAATCCAAACTTCTGCTTAGGCTTTATCTCTTCAGTGTTATCCGATCTTGATAACTGGGCTGTTTGCGATAATCTTGCTATGTGTGGAGTAAAACCAATAGTTTCTCAGAGTCCTGAACTTGTTTTACCACTTTCTGAGAAATGGATTAAAGATAAGCTTAAATGGATCAGGCGTTTTGGAGTGGTGAGTTTACTGGGATACAAAAGAATTCAAACAACAGATAAAGTTTTCCAATTACTTGATATGGTCATGGAAGATGATGATAAAGATATAAAAAAGGCGGTAGCTTGGATTTTAAGAGAAATAACCAAAAAGAATTCAGAGGAGGTAGCAAAATTCTTAATGAAATGTGCTAAAGCAAATCCAAATAAAGATGCGAGATGGGTAATTAAAGATGGGATGAAAAAGTTGAGCAAAAATGAACAGAAAAAGATTTCGGGGTTATTGGATTAATGATTTTGGCGGGGTTCGGAACTCTGCGATTGCTTCGCAACCTTGCCCTTCGGGTCATATAACAGCGGATAAAAGGCTTCGTTTCACTTCGCCCAAATTGCCTTCGGTGACATATATCTGCAAACCGTTATGTGAAATTCGAAAATCCGCCTTTCACATGCAAACACGCCCTCACAAAAGGCTTCCGCGAGTATGCCGGTGGTTAATCTCAATATCTTCTTGATCAATCAGCAAACAAGATTTCAATCAAACTATAAAAGCTACATTAACTTGCGAATTGCTTTTTCGTCAATAAGTCGATTTGTTGCAAATTTACATGAATTGCTGAAGCATTCATTCAGAGGCAGTAAAAGATGCTTGACATTCAAAACGGATTTATTTAGTATCGCTAGCAGATAATTTGCTGCTAATAGAATTCTGCAAATGAACTTTTACATGCAGGTGCGGAATTTTTATTTTGTATCAGTAGACATTTAAAGTCTTGATCTATTCGGAAAACTGCTTAAAATCTATTACTACCTGATGTTGTAGAAAGAAAAAAAAGGAGAAGTGAAAGATGAAGTACAGAATTTTAATTGAACAAGATGAAGATGGAGTATTTGTTGCAGAATGTCCTTCTTTACCCGGATGTATTTCACAGGGTAAAACCCGGCAGGAAGCAATTGAAAATATTCATGATGCCATAAAGGGTTATTTAGAAAGTCTTAAAAAACATAATGAACCCATTTCACCATCAATTGAGGAAGAGGTTGTTTAGGTTACAATTTAAGTTAGAAGAAAAGAGTGGGCAAATTTTAACTCAAACCAATCTCAATTTTTCAAGAGCTTTAAGGGCAGCGATTTGCTCGGCAGTTTTTTTTGTCGGTCCTTTCCCTTCTCCATAGCTAAGATTTCCAATGAAGACTTGTATAGTGAACGTTTTAGAATGATGCGGACCTTCCTCTGACATTACTTGATAGTTCGGAACGGTGAGCTTTTGTGCTTGAGTGAATTCTAATAGACGGCTTTTGTAATTCTTATCTTCAGAAATAATTAAAAGACCTTTGTTCGGACGAATTATATATTTGTGTATGAATTTCTTAGCCTGTTCGATTCCCTTATCCAAGTAAATCGCTCCAATCACAGCCTCAAGTGCGTCAGAGATCATCGACTTTGCACCATTTCTGAGTGCAATTTTAGCATTTTCACTCATAAAAAGTATCTCGTCTAATTTTAATCTCTCCCCGGTCAAAGCTAAAATTTCACGATTCACGAACCGTGCGCGAATCTTAGTCATAAACCCTTCTTCTTCCTTTTTGAATTTACCGAAGATGTATTCACCTATGACGAGATTTAATATCGAATCACCGAGAAATTCTAATCTTTCATTTGAATGAAATTTATGATTTGAAATTTTACTGTAGGCAGTTGAGCGGTGAGTTAAAGCTTCAAGAAAAATATTCGGATATTCAATTTTTGAACCGATAATTTTTTCCAGCCGTTTTATTCTGTGATCATGGTTGAGAGAAGACTCAGTCTTCTTTTTCGAGATACCATTAAAAAGGCGGGAAATGAATTTAGGCACAATTTCTAACCAAAATTATTTTTATTTCACTCAAATAGCTCATCCGTTACTTTTGATGATCGCCCTACCAAAAAAGGTTTTTTCTTAATTTGATCGGTTAATAAACTAATTATATTTTTTGAAAAGTAAAGTTGCATTATGACCGCCGAAACCAAATGCATTACTTAGAGCATAGTTCACTTCCCTTTTCTGTGCTGTATTTGGGACGTAATTCAAATCACATTCCGGATCCGGTTCTTCATAATTGATTGTTGGTGGAACAATATTATTCTTTATCGCCAGCAAAGAAATAAGTGATTCAGTTGCACCTGCAGCGCCAAGCAGATGCCCGGTCATCGACTTGGTTGAAGAGACTGCCAACTTGTACGCATGTTCACCAAAAACAGTTTTTATTGCCTGCGTTTCATTTCTGTCATTGTACTCGGTTGATGTTCCGTGAGCATTGATGTAGTCAACTTGTTCAGGTTTAATTCCAGCTTCATCAAGGCAGGCTCTCATTGATCTTACTGCACCTTCACCGCCGGGTGCAGGGGCAGTAATGTGATAAGCATCGCCTGTTAAACCAATTCCAACAAGTTCACCGTAAATTGGTGCATTTCGTTTCAAAGCATGTTCTAATTCTTCAAGAACAAGAGTTGCCGAACCCTCTCCCATCACAAATCCGTCACGATGCTTATCGAAGGGCCTGCTTGCTTTCTCAGGCGCATCATTTCTTGTAGAAAGAGCTTTCATCGCGTTGAATCCGCCAATTCCCATCGGACAGATTGATCCTTCACTTCCACCGGAAATAATAATATCAGCAGAACCTCTCTGGATTAACATGTATCCATCCGCTATCGCATGTGCGGAAGTGGCGCATGCAGAAGTAGTTGCATAATTCGGTCCTTTAAATCCATACTTGATCGAAATGTGACCTGCAGCAATATCGGCGATCATCATTGGTACAAAGAAAGGACTCAGTCGTTGAGCTCCTCCTCCATTAAATAAGATTGCAGATTGATGATGCCATGTCCACATACCGCCAATCCCTGAACCAAAGATAACTCCAATGCGGTTTTTATCGACTGAGTCGAGCGGGAGTTGCGAATCCTGGACAGCTTCAGCGGTGGAGACCATTGCGTATTGTGTAAACAGGTCCATTCTTTGGGCACTTTTTCGATCCATATATTTTAAGGGATCAAATCCCTTTACTTCGGCGGCAAATCGTGTGTCAAAAACACTTGCATCAAATCTAGTGATCGTGGCGGCTCCGCTTTTGCCGGAGATCAAACCATTCCAGACTTCTTTAACATTTAATCCAATCGGCAAAACTGTACCGAGTCCGGTTATAACAACTCTTCTGTGATGCATATTTATTTCTTTGAAAAATTAATAAATAGTAATTATTAGGAAGCTAATTTTGCTTCTAAATATTTATAAACATCGCCAACTGCTTGAATTTTTTCCGCATCTTCATCAGGGATTTGAATATTGAAAGCAGTTTCAAAACCCATAACGAGTTCAACGATATCAAGTGAATCAGCTCCTAAATCATTAATAAAAGAAGCTTCAGGTGTGATTTGGGATTCTTCGACTCCCAATTTATCCATTATGATTTCTCTAACTTTAGTTTGAATGTCCATTTAATTCTCCATTTTTTGTTGTTAAATATATGATTTATTACATAATCATTCCACCGTCAACACAAATTACCTGTCCGGTGATGTAATCTGCATCAGATGAAGCAAGAAAAGCAACAGCTTTCGCAACATCCGAGGGTTGTCCCATTTTCTTTAACGGAACAAGATTCATTATTGCATCTTTTTGAGCTTGATTTAATTTAGCTGTCATTTCGGTTTCGATAAAACCGGGTGCAATAGCATTAACCTGGATATTGCGTCCGGCAAATTCCTTTGCTAAAGTTTTTGTTAAACCAATGACACCGGCTTTCGAAGCGACATAATTCGCCTGACCGGCATTTCCCATAATTCCAACTACGGAGGCAATATTAATTATTTTTCCTGATCTCTGTCCCATCATTGGTTTGATAACAGCTTTACTAAAGTTGAAAACACTTTTTAAGTTGATTTGAATTACATCGTCCCAGTCTTTTTCGGTCATTCGCAATAACAAATTGTCCCGGGTAATTCCGGCATTGTTGACCATGATGTCGACAGTTCCAAAACTTGATACGGCGAAATCTATCGTCTTCTGTGCATCATTGAAAGACGAAGCATCGCCTTTAAAATATTTTGCCTCAATACCTTCATTTAATAAACTACTTAAAGTTGGCTGAGCACTTTCCTCTGAGGCAATATCTGAGATAACAATTTTTGCACCCTCACGAGCTAAATGAAGTGCAATTGCTGAACCAATTCCGCGTGCACCACCGGTTACTACAGCAACCTTATTTTTTAATTTCATAATCGAGCACTTCCATTTTCACATTATTAAAATATTCATTTTTGTAATCCAACAATTCTTTATAACCTTCTTCACCCAAGAAATGCCTTATCTCATCTTTCATTGCCTCAAATATGGTTGAGGTTTGATTTTTTGCCTTGTTGCAATAATGCATTCTTTCGATATGCTCATCATCAATAGTCAGCTTACCTTCAAAAATTACAAGCGGAAATAAAATACAATATAATGGCTTATAATTCCATTTATCTTCACCTAGATCCATAGCAGCTTTTTGAAGGGAACAAAATCCATTCTTATCTAAGAAAACGCATTTGTTGTTGTAAATTTCGGTCCCCGCACAATATCCGGATTCAAAATCTTTATCTTCTTCAATAGTTTCGAACCATTTTGCTTCATCGAGAGTCTGTGAATCATCCATGTACTTTTTCACCAAGTCGCGTTTATCGAGAATCATTTCCATTTCTTTTAGATCGGTGTAGACTCCGTACCAGCAACATTCACCGCTGCAAATGCAGACATCGCATTTCGGCACAAATGGATATGAAAATATTATGGGATCGATTATTAAACCGTTAATTACTTTTTGCATCATTCAAATATTTTTCAATTTCTACTTTAGTTCCTAAGCTGATAGTCTCAACAGATGGGTCGATTCTTTTTATTAGCCCGCTTAAAACTTTTCCAGAACCTGCTTCAATAAATGTTTTAATACCATCACGAATCATGTTCACAATGATCTTCTCCCACTGAACGGGACTAATTATTTGCTCAATTAGGAGTTTTTTCGTTTCTAGAATATCATTGATTTTTTCAGCAGAAACATTTGAATAAACAGGAAAATTAAATTCTTTCATTTGAATCGGCTCTAATTTTTCTGCAATGTTCTCATACGCATAATTCATTAAAGGTGAATGGAATGCACCACTCACAACTAATTCTTTTGCAAGCTTTGCACCATTTGCCTTTGCAAGTTCGACAACTTTCCGAACACCTGCGACCGAACCGGAAACGACGACTTGCCCCGGTGAATTTAAATTCGCTGGTTGAACAATTCCTTCACTTTTTGCTGCTTCACAAAGTTCGATTAATTTTTCATAACTCAGTCCGACAATCGCTGCCATTGTGCCCGGATTTCTAATTCCGGATTCCTGCATCAATTCACCGCGTCTACGAACTACTCTTAATGCATCTTCAAAATTCATCACCCCTGAAGCAGCAAGTGCAGAATACTCACCGAGTGAATGACCTGCTGCGGCAGACACCTGTATATTTTTTAATAACTGCAAAACAGCCATGCTATGAACAAACAAAGCAGGTTGAGTATTTTCAGTTTGTTTTAATTTTTCTTCCGGACCGTTGAAACAGATCTCTGAAAGTTTGTAATTCAAAATTTCATCTGCCTTATCGAAAATAGCTTTGCATTCAGGATAAGTTTCATAGAGATCTTTTCCCATTCCGACATATTGAGCACCCTGCCCGGGAAAAACTAATGCGATCATTAGTCAATGCTCCATTTCAGATAAATTCCACCCCAGGTGTAACCAGCACCGAAACTTGACAAAACTAAATTATCACCTTTCTTTAATTTACCCATATCATAATAGTCGATTAAACAAAGAGGAATTGTCGCTGCTGTTGTATTTCCGTATTTGTCTATGTTAATCATAACTTTTGAGTTATCGACTCCCATTCTCTTTCTCGTCGCATCGATGATTCTTAGATTTGCCTGATGTGGAACTAAAAATGCAACATCCTCCGGTTTGAGATTATTTCTTTTCATTATTTCAAATGAAACATCTGCCATTCCGATCACGGCAACTTTGAAAACTGCTTTTCCATCTTGGTAGATATAGTGCATTTTTTTATCGACTGTTTCATGCGTCGGAGGATTCAGACTTCCACCACCAAGCATATACAAATATTTTCCGCCCGAGCCGTCGCAGTATAAAGTCTCGTCTAAAACTCCATCGTTTTTATCTTCAGTTCTTTCGTAGAGAATCGCCGTTCCGGCATCACCGAAAAGAATACAATTATTTCTATCTGTGTAATCCGTGATAGATGACATTTTATCAGCACCAATAACTAAAACTCTTTTATAAGTTCCGGCTTCAATGAAGCTCCTTGCCTGCGATGTAGCAAAAAGAAATGAAGAACAGGCAGCAAGAATATCGTAACCCCAGGTTTTTTTCATTCCGAGCTTATCCATTATTACACATGCAGTGGCTGGAAACAACATGTCAGGGGTAACTGTCGCAACGATCATAACATCGATTGTATCGAGATCGATATTAAATCTTTTCACCATATCTTGAATTGCACCAACGCCTAAGTCTGATGTAGCTCCGTTCTCGAGGATTCTTCTTTCTTTTATTCCGGTTCGGGATACAATCCATTCGTCATTCGTATCCACAATTTTTTCAAAGTATGCATTATCGTAAACTGTCTCCGGTAGAAATTTACCGAAAGCAGATATCTTAGCATTGTATTTAGTTTCTGAAACAGGCATCTGATTCCTTTCTTTATTCTTTCATTCCAATTTCTTTTAAAGTAGATCTAATTCGATCAGTTATACCTCTCTCATGAACCTCGTAAGCACGTAAAACCATATTTTTTATTGCAAGTGAAGTACTTGAACCGTGACCGATTATTGCAATTCCGTTCACACCAAGGAGAGGGACTCCTCCATATTTTTGATAATCGAGTGGTGACAATGCTTCTTTCAATGTATTTTTCAGAAGTCCGATTTTAATTTTTTTAAAGAAACTCTCTTTGGCATACAGCGTCAATAAATGCTTCATGTACTTCGGAACACTCTCACCGAATTTCAAAAGTATATTTCCAATGAAGCCATCACAAATTACAATATTTGCAATCCCTTTCAGGATGTCTCTCCCCTCAACATTTCCGATGAAATTAAGTTTTGATTTGCTTAAAAGCTCAGTTGCATCTTTAGTTAATTTATTACCTTTATCTTTTTCCTCTCCGACAGATAGAATCCCAACCGTTGGATTTTCGACTTTTAGTATTTCGCGAACATAAATATCAGCCATAAGTGCGTAACTTAAAAGATGCTGAGGTTTAGCATCGACAAAAGCACCTACATCGAATACTGCACAAAATCCGCTTTCGCTAGGTAATATGGCTCCTATAGTTGGTCTTTCAACTCCTTCTAATCTTCCGATAATTAAAGTTGAAGCGGCGGCAACTGCACCGGTATTTCCCGCACTGACAAATGCGTGTGCTTTGTTTTCTCTTACAAGTTTTGCGGCAACAACTATTGAAGAATTTGGTTTGTTTCTAATCGCATCGGTAGGCATTTCTCCCATCCCGATAACTTCATCTGCATGAATAATTTTATTATCAGGGAAATGCAGATTGTTTTTTGAAAGAATAGATTTGATTTCATCTTTCTTTCCAACGAGAATCACATCGAGTTTATTTTGAAATTTATGGTAAGCCTCAACTCCACCAAGAACTACAGCGGCAGGAGCAAAATCACCCCCCATTGCGTCCAGGGCAACGACACATTTCACTTTTTTGTTATCCAAACGTAACCTTAAAGGGTGTTCTTAAGCAGATTTCGGAATATAAATTGTGCGACCTTTGTAAAAACCGCATGAGGGACATGCGCGATGCTGCAATTTGACTTCGCCGCAATTTGAACATGAGGAAACAGAAGGGGCTGCAGCTTTATAATGTGTTCTTCTTTTCGCTGATCTTGATTTAGAATGTCTTCTCTTTGGATTTGGCATTAAATCGACTCCAGTATTAATTTTTTATTATTCTTTTTAATTCCAACCATCGCGGGTCAATCGAATTAGTTTCACATTCACATTTTTCGATATTTAAATCCTTACCGCAATGTGTACACAACCCTTCGCATTCTCCACGACAAACATTTTTAAGTGGCACTGCGAGCAGTGAATATTCCTTCACGTCGCGGGTTATGTCAATTATGTCTACTTCCTTCGGTATAACAGTTACAACATCTTCATTATACTCATCTTTGTGCTCAATATCGTAAACATAGAGCATGTTATATTGAGTCGTCAAAATCTGCTCAAAATTTTTCAAGCACCGATCACATTGAGAATTATGTTTAATCTCAATGTTAGAAGTAATAACTAAATGATTTTTAGTCTTCTCTAGCTGTACACCGACTTTAAGATTTTCCTTAAACTCAGTAGACAGGTCAACTTCTGACGCAGGTATTTCAAAGTTGTAAAAATGCCTACCTTCAGACAAAGTAGATATTTTAATTTTCATTTTTCGTAAAAAGCGAGGCAAATATATCTAATCAAAGGCACTAAATCAAATTAGTTGCTTAAATCTCTTAGATAATGGCTGAAAATTGTATTAAAAATCGGTCTATTTCCTGTCAACTTCACCTTTGTAAGTTGTTAAAAGATAATCTGCAACCGTTTCCGCTTCAGCAGGTTTCAATCCCTGTGAAGGCATCGGAGGGAATGCCGGATCGACTTTAACCGGATTTAAAATGTATTTCACAAGAGCATCTTTCTTATCAAGATATTTTGGCAGAACCGAATTGTACGCGGGACCTGTTAAATTTAAATCAAATCTGTGACAGGCCGAGCATTTTCCGACGAATAGGTCTTCTCCGCTAAAGACAACAAGATTAATTCCTAATTTCGATTTCAATTCATCTTCATACTTTTGAAAATTTGCCGCTAACTTTACCGATTGCTCATTCGTTGCATTTCTAAGAGTATAAGCTTCTTTGACCAGAAGAAGACAAAACACACCAAGTATCGAATAGAACACGAATGTCACAAATTTGGTATGCGCCTCTTTAATCATCGCATAACAAAAATGAGTAATTAGGAATACTAACAAGATACTCAAAACCGTTAAGGTAAAAACTGCAATTGAAAGAGATGCTTGCGGCAAAATCAGAATATCTAAAAAAATCATAATCGGTTGAATGAGAGCAAAAATGAGAGTGAACCTCAAGAAGTAATTCTTGATAAAAATTGAATTTTCATCTTTTGAGTTGTTCTCTTTACCGAAAAAGAAGAAGTACAACTGGGAGGCGCCGGTTATTGTGAAGGATAAAGTTAATAAATGTATAAATCTAATCCAGACTTCATATTGAATAAAAGTATGAAATACCGTCGTTGTACTCTTCCATAAATCCGGGTCAAGCGAATTAAAAAGTCCGGCTGAAAAAACAAAGACCGACATTAAAAGAAAAATGGTACCGAAAATTCCCATCTGCCCGTAAGATTGAAAATTATCCTGGGAGAAACGTTTAAGCTCATCGTTAGCTTTTGAATTTTTCTCGAACTCAAGACTTTCAAACAGCAATTTCAAGTTCAATTTGTACTTGTAAATATAAAGAAGGACAACGGCAGCGATAAAAACTAGCCAGGCAAAAAACATCAATCCAACAGAGATAGAGTCAGTCCCCTGCAAAAGTTGAGCATAAATTAGACAACAGGCAAAGAAAGGTAAAATGCCGAGCACGAAGGGAAGGTAAAGATTCGTAAAGGGCAAATCGATTAATTCTTTGGCAGTTTTTGAGAATTTACTCTTCTCTTCTTTTTTTGATTTAAAATTAAAATAGACCGATAAGATTGATCCGCCAATTAAAGTACCGAGATATGGTATAAATAGTACGAACACCAAGACAAGCACAAAATGCATTAACGTAATGTGCGATAGTGATTGAGGTAAAGCCAAATCTTTGAGAAAATCCATATTCTAAAATCCTAAAAGTTACTTTAACAATAAATTGTCGAGTGATAGTAAAATTATTACCGTTAAAGCGAAAATGTTTATTCCTTTAAATGCTAACATGAGATTGAAATTCTCCTTGCCGTGAATCAAAAGCTTTACTGCATGCCACATCAACCAACTGGCAGTGAGAACAAGTCCGAAATTAATTAATTGAGAATTAACGATTCGAAATAAGGGCAATCCGATGCACGCAACCGCAATTGCCATCATCCAAATAAATGTTATTCGTGAAATTTGTTCGCTTGAAAAGATATTTGAGAGCGTAGGAAAGCCTGCGCGTTTATAATCTTCATCAAAAAAGAGCATCAACAACCAGAAATGCGGGATTTGCCAGATGAAAAAGAAGAAAGCCACGACCAGAATTTGTAAATCGAAAACGTAACCTCCGGCTGCAGTCCACCCAATCATTGGAGGAATTGCACCAATTAGCGAACCGGGAACAACAGCAAATGGATTCTTTCTCTTCATCGGTGTGTAAATGAGGTTATACCAAATAAGCGCAATTATTCCAAGAATAAATGGTAACAATCCACTCCCAAAAAAAAGAATTGATGCACCAGTTACGGAGAGTAACGATCCGATCAATAATGTATTCCCTGGAGAGATTCTTCCTGAAGGAATCGGTCGTTGTTGAGTCCTTTGCATCAATGAATCATAAGAACGCTCTTGATAATGATTGAAGACCGCAGAACCACATGCAAGAAACAAAGTACCAAAAAGAGGAATTAACATTTCTATCTGAAGCGAATGCGAATACAAAACGTAACCAAGAAAAGTCGTAACAGTTACAAATGATGTAATCCTAATTTTAGTAAGCTCTAATAATATTTTAATTTTGTTAGACACTTATCTATTTTATTTCCGTTGTTTTCAATGAATCGGTAATTCCAGATATTTTTGAAGCTTCCATCAACCATTTATCAAATTCATCCTCAGGCATTACAACAACTTTAGTGTACATGTATGAATGTTTCAAGCCGCAATATTCTGCACAAGCGATGTCATAAGAACCGACTTGATCAGCGATGAACCACAGGAAATTTTTTTTATTTGGAATAACATCTTTCTTTACACGAAATGCAGGTATGTAAAATGAGTGATTAACATCTACCGATTCTAATTCAGTTCTTATCGCTTTATTTACCGGGACATAAAGTGTGTCTGTTTTAACTCCATTCGGATAAGTGAAATCCCAATCCCACATTCTTGCAACAACATGAACAACCATTGCATCTTTAGGTGCGTCTTGCATTTTTGTATACCCTACCCATCCATAATAGAACATACCGATAACAAGAATCGTTGGAATGACGGTCCAGAGAATTTCAAGAGCAATATTTCCTCTAATATTTGTTGGATTCGGATTCTTTTTGCGACTGTATTTGATAACGAAGAAAATCATTAAAAAAGTTATCAACACAAGCAAAAGCACTGAAACTGCTAGGATGAATAAAAATACACCATCAACATCTTTTATAAAATTTGATCCGCCTGAAAACATTTTATTCTACCTTATAAATGAATAATCAATGAAAGTTAAGCCAATGAATATCGCGAGAGTTAAAAAAGCAACGAATACAAAAATTCTAAATACCCTGTCCTCAAATCTTAAGTGCATAAATATTGTGAGAACCAAAATACTTTTTACGGCAGCGATCAATAGTGCTGTGGCTATAGTAAAACTGCCAAGATCGATTCCGGTTATTGCAACTGTTATACCCGTGAAAGAGACTAAAGCAAGCCAGACTAAGACGTAGGTCCCGTATCCGACAACATGAGTTTTATTTTCATTGTGATGAGACATTTTTACCTCAATGAATTAAATAGAATAACGGAAACAAGAAAATCCAAATTATATCGACCAGGTGCCAATACAATCCGGAATTCTCCAATTTTACAAATGAATCTTTATTTATATGATCTGTGTGAATAAAATACATCATGACCGAAAGAAGAACAGCACCAATAATAACATGCAGTCCGTGCAAACCGGTCATTACGTAATAAAGTCCGAAATAAAGTATTTCACCATTGGTTTTGTTAAGAAGTTCATCTCCACCTGGAAAAATTCCATGACTAAATTTTGCACCCCACTCAAAATACTTGTTCACCATAAACGTTAAGGCTAATAGAATTGTAGCTCCCACAAGAATCATTGAAAGAGTTTTATTCTCCTTTTGAATTGCGGTGATAGACATAGCCATCGTTAGACTACTTGTTAGGAGAACTAAAGTGTTAATTGTTCCAATGAGCGTATCCAATTCTTTTGCTGCTAATGCGAACTCATTTCCATACATGAATCGATAAACAGCATAAACAATGAACATCCCGCCGAATAAAATCAATTCGGTAAATAGAAATAACCACATCCCCATTCGTGCGCCGGCATCATCACGATGAACGTGTGCGGAAACTTCTGCAGTATGGTTCACTTAACCTCCTTTTGTTCAAGTTCGTACTTTGAATAGTCGTATGGATCAGTTTTAATAACAGGAATTTCCTCGAAATTTTCTAAAGGGGGCGGAGATTGAATTTTCCATTCGAGCGTTTCTCCTCCCCATGGATTCGCATCCGCTTTTTTGCCACGCTTAAGTGCAAGTATAAAATTAATGAGCATAATCAATAAACCAAGAATTAAAATCCAACTGCCAATGGTAGAAAGAAAATGATAAATATGAAATTCAGGTAAATAATCGTAATATCTTCTCGGCATTCCCAAATAGCCGGCGATGAAAAGCGGGAAATACAAAGTGTTAAATCCCAGCACGATCAATAACCAGGCAGAATTTGCAGCTCTTCGGTTAAACATCATGCCAAACATTTTAGGAAACCAATAATGGGCTGCGGCAAAAATTCCAAATCCCGTTCCACCAAACATGACGTAATGAAAATGAGCTACAATAAACGATGTATCGTGAATATGAATATTCAAAGCAAGAGTTGCTTGCATTATTCCGGTGAATCCACCGATCGTAAAATGAAAAATAAATGCTAAAGCATAGAGCATTGCAGGCTCAAGTACAATCGAACCTTTATAAAGAGTTGCGACCCAATTGAAAACTTTTATTGCACTTGGAATCGCAACCAAAAAAGTCAGCAGGGAAAAAATCCACATTGCTGTGTCACTCATTCCAACAGTAAACATATGATGTGCCCAAACGAGCGAGCCGAATGAAGCAATCGCAAGACTTGAAAACGCTATGAACTTATAACCAAAAATTGTTCGTCTTGCAAAAACAGGAATTACTTCAGAAATGACACCCATTGCCGGAAGGATCATGATATAAACCGCAGGATGTGAATAGATCCAAAATAAATGTTGGAATAAAATCGGATCACCGCCCAGTGCCGGATCGAAAATTCCAACTCCTAACATTCTTTCAATGACAACCAATAGTAAAGTAATTCCGATTATCGGCGTTGCTAAAACTTGCACCCAACCAGTTGCATAAAGTGACCAAATGAACAAAGGCATTTTGAACCAACTCATTCCTGTTGCTCTAAGCCGGTGAATAGTTGTAACGAAATTTATTCCTGTTAGAATTGATGAAAATCCTATAACGAATGCTGCAAATAACGCAGGTATAACGTTCGTCGATGTTCGAATGCTGTATGGAATGTAAAACGTCCATCCAGTATCGACAGGCCCACCTGGAAGAAAAATCGAAATAACTGCTAACAACCCTCCAATTAAAAACAACCACCAAGAAAATAAGTTCAACCGCGGGAAGGCAACGTCTTTTGCTCCAATGAGAATCGGTAAGAAGAAATTTCCGAAGACTGCGGGAAGACCTGGAATGATAAAAAGAAAAATCATTATCACACCGTGAAGTGTGAAAATGGAATTATAAGTCTGCGGCTCCATGATCGTTCTTCCGGCTGAAATCAATTCCAGTCTCATTAAGAATCCGAAAAAGACAGCTACGGCAAAAAATATCCCCATAGTAATAAGATATAGAATACCGATTCGCTTATGATCGGTCGAAAGTATCCAGGCTAAAATACCTTTGTGCTTTGTCTTAACATTTAAATAATCAGTTACATTATTTTCCAAGACATAACTATTCATACTCTTTTGTCCTCAACTTTTTTAGCTTTCTTAGGTTTGATTGTTAGGAAGGTCACAAACGCAGCAATTAGGAAAATCATTCCAATACCAATGATTCTTGTGATATTCAGCGCATAGGTTCTTCCTTCCGGATCGTAAGCGTAACAAAACTTTAAGAGTTTAGCGATTGTTGGACCAACTTTACCCTCGGATGCTTCTATAACCGCCATCTTGATATTGAATGGGAGATATTCAATCCCCAGGAGATAACGTGTAATTTTTTCATCATGTGAAATAAAAATTAAAGCTCCAGCATGAATGAATTGATCTTCTTCTTTTTTGTAATAAAATCCGACTGCATCAGTTAAAGTTTTGATATTGATACTATCACCCGACATGAACCGCCAGGCACCTGGCTGTATCGGACGCTCGAGAAGTTTCACATAATTTATTTTCTTTGCCGCGGCTAATTGCGGTTTCTCAGTATGATCAAAACTGACTGTTAGAATCTGATAGTCTTTTCCCGGTTCAAGATCAACCTTATTAACATTTTCAGCAAGTTCGGTAAGAAGCGGGGTGCAAATCCCTTTGCATTCAAAAAATACGAGATTCAAAATTGTTGGCTTATCAATGATTTCGGATAGTTTTAATAAATATCCCTGCTCATCGTAAAATTCCAGGTTTATCGGAAGATATTTTCCGAGTTGCTCTTCTATTCCGACTTCCGGTTTTTTATTTTGTGCCTGAAGTGAAGCGAATAGAGAAAAATAAATTAAAAAGAGAATCAAGTTCTTAATTTTAAATAACTTCATGTCATCCATTCTTTTGTTCCGTCAATTTATTTAGATAATTATAAAGTGCATCCCAGTCATTTGAATTGAGAAGTATAAACTTTGGACTGAAACCATAATTCAATGGTGAGCTTACTATGATTTGAAAAATTTCTGATTTGTTTTTCTGCTTGAATAAATTTGAGGACAATAATCCAGCGGTCAAATTCTTATCCACACAAACCCTTTCAAAAACTTCATTACCAGTGGTAGTAGACATTTTATTAAGTAATTCTAATAGTTGCGCACTTTCTTTGAGTCTTGTTTTATTTTCTTCAAGCACAATTCTTTCTGCAACTTTGACCGGAATTTGAGCTGAAGTAGTTTTTCCTTCGGCAAGTTTGTAGGTTGAGTTTAGCAATTGCAAATCGAAATCAGAATCTTTCGGAAAATCTTGAGCAAAAGTCCTTACATAGTGTATTAAAGAGAACCGATCTTCAACGGGAAGATAGTTATATGAAGGCATACCGGATTTCAGTATTCCTTCATCAAGTGTTTTATAGAGTTCAGATATTTTTCGCCCGTTAATCCAGCCTGTGTTCTCAGAGAAATTTTTTGGTTTTGGATTCATGACCGAACCGGCGGCACCATCTCCTTTTCCTTCATCCCCGTGGCAGGAAGCACAATTATTTTTGTAGAGTATTTTTCCCTTTTCAAGTAATTCAGGAGTTGGAACACTGATTGTGGAAATATCCACCGGCGGAATATTGCTTGGCTGCATCATCGGAAGATCATTCTCAATAGTAGTGCTGATTATAGTTGGCATAACTTTATTTTTGGTCATATCCGTGAGATTATGTACATAATAAATTCCCAATCCAAGTAATATCACAAACACATAAAAATAAGTATACCCAAAAAGTCTAATTGGATTTTTCAATAAATCTTTGAAATCAAGCTCTTCTTTTATTTTTGAATTTTGCATCAAATAGTCCTGTATCTAAAGATGAAAATCGAGTCCGCGTTTTAATTTTGGATCGCCAATCGGAATTAAATTTGTTCTATTGAACTTCCATGAAAAAACTAGAATAATGAGCCCAATACCGACAAGTGGGAATCCGAATTCAATCCAACTGAAGGTGAATGTATTATAATGCGAAGGCATTACAAGCCAATAGATATCAAGATAATGAGCAAATAAAATCCAGACTGACATAATTTTTAGTCGTTTCGGATCCATTTTTGAGGATTGAGAAAGTAATCCTGCATACGGAACGACGAAATGAATAAAGATCAATCCGAAAGAAACGAACTCCCAACCATTCTGCCACCGGCTTATCATCCAAAAAGTTTCTTCGGGAATATTCGCATACCAGATCAGAAGAAATTGACTAAATGCGATGTAAGCCCAAAAGTTTACGAATACAAACATCAAAGCGCCCATGCTGTAAAAATGATCAGGGCGAAGTAATCCAGAAAAATATCCTTTTTCGTAGAGCATGATTATCGCAAATGTTCCGGCTGCAAGTGCTGCAAGCATAGTTCCGGAGAAATAGTAAACTCCAAAAATCGTAGAGAACCAATGTGGTTCAAGACTCATTAACCAATCAATGGCGAAAAATGAAAGCGTTATTGCAAACACAGGAATAAAAATCCCTGAAAGCCGAATATTTCTTTTAGTGAGCAATTGATCTTTAGACTTATCCTGTTTCTCAGAATTTTTCGTGATGAAAAAGTAAAATGCTGTCCAGATGATAAAAAAGAATGCAAATCTTAATACAAAAAAAGTCTCATTTAAATATGGAGATTTACCCTTCAATATTTTATCTGCCTCAACTGCTTCGGAGTGAGTCCAATGAAACAAATCATGGAGATCAAAGAAAAGCGGAAGAGCAAAAATCACTAAGAATGGAATTGAGAAAGCGAAGAACTCGCTTACTCTGCGTATCGGGGTACTCCAAACTGCACCCGCGATATATTCAAGCGTAACTAAAAATAAAGAACCAACTCCAATACTTGCTAAGAAGATGAACATTATTAAATTTGAATACGCATTTCGAGTTTGATCAATCATTGAAGCAGCAACAATTACTATCAAACCCAAAACTAAAATTATCCAGCCATATCGTATGACGGATTTAGGCAAAGTTCTCTTTTCGTAATTTACAGTAAATTTTTCGTGGCTCATTTCAAGTCGGTCTCCTTAGCGTTTACTGCTCGTTGAAGAACGCGAACATAATTTACAATTGCCCATCTTTTTTTGATTGAAATTTGTTCAGCATGAGCGGGCATGACGTTCTGTCCTTCTGTAATCACGTGGAATATAGCACCGTCATTCCAATTTCTAACTTTATCGGAATGGAGTGTTGGCGGATTAGGAAATTGCCCTTTTAATCTGCTCTCCCCTTTACCAAAATTTCCATGACATGATGAACAGAAAATCTCATAGTTCTTCTTTCCAATCGATAAAACTTTCTCGTCGAACGAAAGAGGATTCACAAGATATTTTCCTGCATTTTCAGGCTGTCCTTTGAATTTATATGGTGTATAACCACGCGCAATAGTTCCTTCAACCGGATTTCTCATTCCAAATCCATCGGAGAAAAATTCACTCTTCGATTGAGGATTGACCCGGTCTTGTTCCATCATCCAATTGAATGGAGACATATAAAGCAATTTATTAAGAGTAAAATATGTTGCACCTGAAACAATCAAAGCTGTTACAGCCAGAAATAAAATAAATTTAGGATTAAAAATTTTATTTTCTGCCCGGAGTTCCTCTTCATCATAGTGAATTGAAAATATTTCACTGGAACCAAGCGACTTTAAAAATTCTTTTACTTTTATTTCATCAAACCTTGGGTCCACAGCTTGAATCGTTAAACCATATTTATCGGAGGAGACTTTTTTCATATAGAGAGTATCGTGCAGAGGATGACTATTGTTCGGGAACTTGAACATTACAAAGAGCATCCCCACAACAGTAAAAATCGCAGCAGCTAAAACAGTCACTTCAAAAGTAACAGGAATAAATGCCGGAAGCTGGAATAGTGGTTTCCCTCCAATTACAAGCGGATATTCAATTACATTCACCCACCACATAAAAGCTAAGGCAAATGCAGCTCCCGAAAGTCCAAATACCAATGTGATAAATCCAAGCTTAGATGGTTTTAAATTCATCGCTTTGTTCATTCCGTGCAGCGGGTAAGGAGAATGTATATCAAAACTTGTGTAACCAGCCTTCACGGTTTCTTCAGAAGCATGAATAATTTCATCAGGTGTATTGAACAATCCGGAGACTGAATATAAAGTTTTATTTTCCATCAATGTGAACCTCCGCGTGTTGGCTGCGCCCCATCAACAACTGCTTTCACTTCTGAAATTGAAACTACTGGCAAAGTTTTTATGAATAGCAATATAAGTGTGAAGAACAGTCCGAAGCTTCCGATAAGGATTCCGATATCAAAGATTGAAGGAATATAATGTCCCCAGCTTGACGGCAGATAATCGCGGGACAATGAAGTAACAACAATCACAAATCTTTCGAACCACATTCCGACATTGACAAGCAGACCGATAATGAACATAACAACGATTGATCTCCTAATTTTCTTAAACCAAAATAGCTGAGGGAATAATACATTGCAGCTTACCATTAACCAAAAAGCCCAGGCATAAGGACCGAGAGCACGATTCAAGAAAACAAATTGTTCCGTCGCATTTCCGCTGTACCATGCGATAAAAAATTCCATTCCATAAGCATAGCCGATCATTAAACCAGTAGTCAGCATGACCTTATTCATTTTTTCAAGATGGTCAAGAGTAATGATATGTTTCAGATCAAATATTTTTCTTATGAAGATCAAAACATTTTGAACCATTGCAAAACCTGAAAAGACTGCACCTGCAACGAAATAAGGTGGAAATATCGTCGTGTGCCATCCCGGCATAATCGATACAGCAAAATCAAAACTTACAATAGTATGAACAGAAAGAACAAGCGGAGTAGCGAATCCCGCAAGTATCAAATAAGCCTTTTCGTAATGCTGCCAGTGACGATTCGAATGTCTCCAGCCAAGACTGAAAATCGAGTAAATAATTTTTTTTAATTTATTTGTAGTCCGATCACGCAAAGTTGCAAAATCTGGAATCAGTCCAACGTACCAAAATATTAATGAAACTATAAAATAAGTTGATACGGCAAACACATCCCATACCAAAGGAGAACTGAAATTAACCCAAAGTGAGTGCTGATTCGGATACGGCATTAAATATCCATCTAACCATGGACGGCCTGTGTGTATTAATGGGAAAATTCCCGCACACATAACCGCAAAGATCGTCATCGCTTCAGCAAAACGTGCAATTCCGGTACGCCATCTTTGACGAAGTAAAAATAATATTGCCGATATCAATGTCCCTGCGTGTCCAATTCCAACCCAAAAAACAAAATTCACAATATCGAATCCCCAACCAACGGGTTGATTTACACCCCAAGCACCAACTCCATAAATGAAAGTTACAGCAAGACTAATTAACCCAACAAGCAGCATCGAACCTGAAATTGAAATCGCAACATACCAGGAAGTAGTCGGTTTTGTATCGAGTGGACGAGTTACAACATCTTCAATCGCCTTAATTGATGGTCTACCTTCAACTACAGATGGTTCAATAGAATAATCGATAGTTCTCACTAAACTTTCTCCGAATGAGTATTTCGTAACTTAGCAATGTATGTAACATTAGGACGGACATTTATTTCTTCTAAGACATGATATCCAAGTTCATGCTTCCTATTTCTTGAAACTTCTGAATCCGGATCGTTCATATCACCAAATACAATCGCTTCTGAGGGACATGCAACCTGGCAGGCAGTCATTACATCACTTCCTTTCAATTCTCTTCCTTCTTCAACAGCGATCTGGCGTGCTTCCATTATTCTTTGAATGCAGAAAGTGCATTTTTCCATTACTCCGCGTGAACGGATAGTTACTTCGGGATTGTTCAATAAACTAACCGGTTGTTGTGCGTAATAACCTTCTTCAAATGTTTCTCTAAAATCGAGAAAGTTAAAACGGCGGACTTTGTACGGACAGTTGTTGGAACAATATCTTGTACCAACACAACGATTGTACGCCATTTGGTTCAATCCGTCAGGGCTATGGTTAGTGGCAGCTACGGGACAAACATTTTCACAGGGCGCATTATCACAATGCTGACAAAGCATTGGTTGGTTGCTTACAATTGGTTCTTCTGGCGATCCGGAATAATAACGGTCAATTCTCATCCAGTGCATCTCGCGCCCTTTTTCAACTTGCTCTTTGCCAACTACAGGAATATTATTTTCTGATATGCATGCACTTACACAACCGTTGCAGCCAATACACTTGTTCAAGTCTATAGACATTGCCCATTTAACGCCCCCGCCTGCCTCTCCAGTCTCAATGTGGCGGGCAGGTTTGTACTCAACTTCATTAGTGATGCTGAATACATCGTGCTTTTCTTTTTGGATGAATTTGGGATCATCCAAATATTGTTGAAGTGTTCCTTCTTGAATTATTTTTCGCTTCCGGTGGATATCTTTTACAAATTCATCATCAAGAGAGTGATGTTCTTGAGCAGTTACTAAATTATATATTTGCCCAGTCTTCTTAATTCGAGCAGAGAGGAAATTTGTTGAAAATAAGCTGTCAGATGCAATTAATTTGTTCGCATTTACACCGACGTTTTTTCCTACTTCACCGCACTTTGTTCTTCCATATCCCAATTCTATCGTGATAAAATTGTCAGCTTGTCCGGCTTGAATGAAGCATGGTACGTTTATCTTATTATTTCCATCCGTCAGCTGACGGACAACTTCGATTACATCATTGTCTTTAACATCCAGTTCTTTTGCGGTCTTAGTTGATATTGCCGCATAATTATCCCACACGATTTTTGAGATCGGATGAGGAATCTCTTGCAGCCAACCGTTGTTGGCAAAACGACCGTCACCAAAATTCTGATTCTCTAAAAGTTGAATGAGATATTTTTCCTTCTTACCGGTGGAATTTATGATTGAGCTTGTTGCAATGTTAAATTTACTTCTCTGATTTGATTTTTCAGAATACGTTACTACTCCGTCATGAAGAGAAGCGTACCAAAATGAATCAAAATCTGCACTTAAATTCAACGAAGGGTAGAAATCTTTTTTCCAGCGTTCTTTGAGAAATTCATGATAGTTTTTCTCATTGTATGAACCATTGATCCAAGTGAGAAGAATTGATTCCTTCTGGCGCGTGTTATAAATCGGTGCAATGACAGGCTGCTGAAGACTTATCATACCCGTGCGAGTTTTGAAATCCCCCCATGATTCGAGTGTGTGATTTATTGGCAGAACATAATCGCACAATTCGGAAGTTTCATTTTCATTTTCGGTCAGACAAATAGAAAGTCCGACTTCCTTCATTGCAGTTACATAGTCCTTATTCGGGAAATGATAAGCCGGATTGGTATCGTAAAATATTACAGCGCTGACTTTCTTATTTTTCATTGCTGAAATGAGTTCTTCCAAACTATAATTTGTTGATGATTCTTGATAACTCACTCGAGAGTAATTCTCATCATATAGACTTGTATTCCCTAAAATTTCGTTTAGAATATTTACTGCAATATGAGTTGATTCACTCATTCCACTACCAGCGACGACAATTGATTTTCCGCGATTGGTTAGCAGATCATTGACTAAATTATCAATCACTTCACGATCAAGCGAATAATTTTTTATAAAATTATTCAAAGAATATTTCTTCAATTCATTAACAAATCCTGAATCAACTCCACTGGCTGTGAGATTTCGATTTACAACAAATTCGTTCAATAGACTCATTACAAATTCAAATTGTGCATCAGGTCTCAACCGTAATCGATAATCGGCGTTCATTCCGGTTAAGCTCATTGCACCTTCAACAACATAAAGACGATTGAAGTCTTTTATATTCTTCACATCACGATTATGAGTGTAATGACGAATATTTTCCATCACATCGCCATCAGTTGCAATAAAATCGGAATCCAACGAAAGAATTATTTTCGCCTTATCAAGCTGAAGTATCGGCAAGTTTGAATCTCCGTAACATTTTTGCCAGGCTGAAAGCTTATTTGCTTGTGAAAATAGTTCGTATGAATAAATTTTCGTACTCGGATAAGTTTTTTTGAATTTATCAAACAGTTTTTTTGCAGAAGGAGAATAATTAGTATGAGTAACTATTGCTATCTCTTTATCACTTGAGACATCCGAATG
>JAHJVF010000018.1 GCA_018828505.1 Bacteroidota bacterium
CCTTGAAGGTTGAACTTGGAGTTAACACGGTTAAAAACCTTCAAGGTTGGAAAAGTGAAACTCTCAACCTTGAGGGATAATACAACATAAACGTTACGATCAACCCTCAAGGTTTGAATCTTCGCAACCTTGAAGTAATGTTCTACCCCGGAAAAAATCACGGAATTTTCGGCGGAAAAACCCGTGAACAGCTTTTCACAATAATTACTAATTTTATTAGAGAGAATTTATAAAACCTTGAAGGTTGAACTTGGAGTTAACACGGTTAAAAACCTTCAAGGTTGGAAAAGTGAAACTCTCAACCTTGAGGGTTTATCACAATGCAAACGGTTCACTCAACCCTCAAGGTTAAAATACAAAAAAGTTGGTTTTATTTTTGAGTTAAGTTCAAATGCACATTTTTATTTGAGCTTAAATATGAGAGGGACAGCAACTTGTACCTTTACAGGTTTACCATTGTGTTTCCCCGGTTTAAATCTCACGGATAAGACAGCCCTCATCGCTGATTCATCGCACCCGGCGCCGATTCCTTTTATAATTTTTACACCAACTACGTTGCCATTTTCATTTATGAATGCTATTACGAAGACTTTTCCTTGTACACCAGCTCTTTTTGCGAGTTCAGGATAATACGCCTTTTGCTGAATAGCGGTTATTCCACCAATAGGTTCAGGCATCTCATCAGCCACGGTGAAAAATTCGCTTTCATTGATTTCGATTAATTCTTTAACAATGATTAATTTTTTAACAATATCGATTGTGTCAATTGATTTGCGCGGTTTTGATTGTATTTCATCTCTCGCGATACTCTGTATTAGTTTTTCATCTTGATTATTGCTCGCCTGAAGCAAGATTACCGAAACGAAAAATATGAAAGCGACTATTGTTATTCGATTTGAACATATTCTTACTAGCATTTTATAATCTCCTTTGTTAGTTAACTTTTGTGTCGATTCTAGTGGATGTTATTTCAATTGTTGGCAGACTATTCATCAGTATCTCGATACGAATTTTTTGATTATTCACTTCCTCGGAAATTCTTTCGATTTTCTCTTTGTAATCAGTTGAAGTCTTATACAAAAAAATAGAAATAAAAATCATCAGT
The DNA here is from genome assembly GCA_018828505.1 of Bacteroidota bacterium. Taxonomy (GTDB): domain Bacteria; phylum Bacteroidota; class Ignavibacteria; order Ch128b; family Ch128b; genus JAHJVF01. Next base: position 1,106 of record JAHJVF010000018.1, read on the forward strand.
ACACAAAGTGCGTAAGCAAAAACTTCAGTTTTTCGAAAGCTGATTATTCCATTATTTTTGTTTGATCTAAGTTTTTTTATTTCCTTAAAGATATTATCCTCAAGTCTGGATGGCATCTCGATAAAATCATGCTTAATTGTTTTTTTTAGCCGACTCATCAATATAAATGTAGAACTGCAGTTCAGGCAATTTGCAATGTGAAGAAATAAAAACTTTTCTTTGCCTTTTTCTAACTCCTCATCATGGAATTCCTGGATCATTGATTTGAAATTATCGCAATTCATATCTACCTCAAACATATTTTAAAAATTTTTTAATTAATCTTTGCCGAATTTTGAATAATCGACTCTTAACAAGCTCTGTATCAATTCCGGTTAATGAAGCTATCTCTTTATAGCTCAATCCGGTGTATTCTCTAAGGACGAAAATCTCTCTCTGTTCGGGATTTATTTTCTCAAGTTCATGGTTCATCATTTCTAAAAATTCTCTTTGCTCAAGATCTTTTTGAATATCTTGAAACGATGCAATACTGTTCTCATCTTCATCAATAGATACGACCGTATTATGCTTGTTCCTCCAGTGTGAGTAAACTTCGTTTCTTGCTGTTTTAATTAACCAGAATTTCACGCTATCAAAATTGTGAATTGAATCTATGTTTTCATAAAACTTCATAAACGTATATTGGAGTGTATCTTCAATAAGTTCTTGATCATTGACCATTTTCCGTAGATAATTTAACAACAATCGCTTGTGTTCATTATATACCTCCGAAAATATTTTCAGTCTTTTTGAATTATCAATCATAGAGAGACTTTCAATACATAAAGATGAAAAAAACTTAGAAAAGTTGCTTTCCACAAAGTGGTGCATTCGCAAAAAATCATTTAAAAAATAATTTTCTGAAATAGTCTCCTTTATTTATTACCAAAGTCGAAGTCATATACAAGTATGGAAAATATATTTCAGTCAAGAAATGACATATCTCTATAGCCTATCAGCAGAGACGTCCGTCAGCTGGCGGATGTCATTTCTAAGTAACCAACTTTCTACCTTGACTAATAATTTAAGCTTACTTAAATTTTATTCAAAAGTATGCTGAAAAATGCCTAATATATCCAAAGAAGATTATTTACGAGTCATTTATAAAAATTATATAGAGGATTCGCTTGTAACGGCAACTGTGATTGCAGATAAACTAGACGTTTCAAATGCGGCGGTCACAGATATGCTGAAGAAATTAGCCAAAGAAAAATTTATAAAGTATTTCCCTTACAAAGGAGTTGAGCTTCTTCCAAAAGGAATGGAAACCGCAATTAATATGGTGCGCCGCCATCGGATTTGGGAGACCTACCTAAGCAAAGTAATCGGACTTCCACTTTCGATGATCGATTCGGAAGCAGAAAACTTAGAACATAGCTCATCCGATGAATTGATCGATAGGTTGGAAGAAATTCTTGGCTATCCGGAATTCGATCCGCATGGCGACCCGATACCGTCAAAAAAAGGAATTCTTCCCAAAAAGAAAAAATCAATTCCACTCTCTGAACTTGAAGTCGATGAGAAAGGCACTGTCCTACGTGTTAACGATGAAAGCGATGAGTTTATCGAACATCTGACCAAACTTGGAATTGAGTTAAATCATAAGATTAAAGTTTTAGAGCGAAGAGGTTTTGATAATTCTTTATTGATTGAAGTTCGTGCGAGTGAAATACTTGGAGGGAAAAAAGAACACAGCATAAGCGAAAAATATGCAAAAAATATTTTTGTTGAACAGGGATTTTTACAGAACAAAAGTACCCTCAAAAAAACACACTAATGATCCGCCTGTCCAGCTAATCAACATTGTATATTGGACCAAATATCG
>JAHJVF010000108.1 GCA_018828505.1 Bacteroidota bacterium
ATACTAAATTCTAATGATCGAAACGCCACAAATAGCCAATTTTCTATGTTTTCGAAATTTGTGCTTAGGATTTGTTTCGAGTTTCGATATTCGGATTTAGAAATTGACCTCTTGCAACAGGGTGTTTGCGTAACGTGAATTGTTCATTAAGTCTTTTTGTAGATACTCCATAAAGATTTGCCAAGTCTGAATCAATCATTACTTTTTTTCCACGAAGTAATAAAATTTTATTTTCGATAATTTCTAATGGGATCAATGAAGCTGATTTCACATTCTTCATTAAGTAATTTCCATCCAGCAAACGAGTGTTGCTTTTTCAACAATTATTGATTGCATTAGTCTTATTTGCTTTTGGGGGCTTTGGATTTCGATTAGTAAGTTGTGTCGTTTCATCCCCCATAATTATTCGTACCTTTTGAAGATTATTCCAAAATGTATCAAGAGCTAAAAGTGAACCTATTTCGAAAAAGCCCGTAGCTATATCGAGAGCCTGGGATTCGGGCAATAATTGTTTTAGAGCTTCTAAAACAGTATTGGAATCCTATTATCAATTAAGTTTGGAAGCGTCATTTATGATTAATTTAGAATTTTTATTTGAGAATTAACAGTATGCAAAGTACTCATTCGTAAATTAGGTTTGAATATGATTCCGATAGGTTGATTCAAATATCTCCCTTGTCTCCTCATCAAATAAATAAAAGTGAACTTCATCAAGTATAGCGGGCTTGAAGTTTAAAACAATATCAAGCATTATCTCCGCACATTTTTCTCTCGGGAATCCGCCGACACCTGTACCAAACGCAGGAAAAGAAACCGAATTTAATTTTAGTTTTTCACAAAGTTGAAGAGTATTCAAAGTCGCATTTCGAATGTACACTTCGGAAGTTATTAAATCCTGTCCCATAACTGCTGCATGAATTATAAATTTCGCATTCAACGTTCCTGGTGTAGTTTCTATAACTGAACCAATTTCAATCGGTCCTTTCGAAACGGCTTCATCTTCAATAATCTTTCCACCGATTCTTTTAATTGCACCGGCTACACCCGCCCCCATCCAAAGATGGTTGTTTGCGGCATTAACAATCGCATCGGTTTCAGAAGTAGTAATATCACCCTTGTTGATCAAAACCTTCAATTTCAATGTTTTTTTCTACTTTTTTATTGCTTTCAATCTTCTTAGAAAAATAAGAAAAAGATACATCATTAACCTCCTTGAATTAACCTCTCTAATTAGCTATATTTTGACCGATAATAAATGAGACTTTCAAGAAAAAGGAAATAAATGGACGGAAATTTTTCAAACAGAGTTCAAGATGTGATTAGATTAAGTCGAGAAGAGTCGTTACGATTAGGGCATGACTATATTGGTACTGAACATCTCCTACTCGGAATAATACGAGAAGGTGAAGGGATAGCCGTTAGGATATTAAAAAATCTTGGCGTTGATCTTCTTAAACTTAAAAAAGCAATTGAAGATACAGTTAGAACTTCCGGCGGAACATTGACGATTGGGAATATACCACTTACAAAATCAGCCGAGAAGGTTTTACGAATTACACAAATAGAATCAAAAATTTATAAAGCTGAAGTTATCGGGACTGAACATTTGCTTCTCTCATTGTTGCGAGATGAAGAAAACATTGCATGCCAAATTTTGCAGCAGTTTCATGTTTCGTATGATACAGCCCGCTCTGAATTAAACAACATTATGAGTGGAAAGTCGTCTGTCACTCCAAGTCATACACAATTTGAAAGGAAGCCAGATAAGACTAAAACACCTGTTCTTGATAATTTCGGCCGTGACCTGACTAAATTTGCCGCGGAAGATAAACTCGATCCTGTTATTGGCAGAGAAAAAGAAATTGAAAGAGTTGTTCAGATTCTCAGCCGAAGGAAAAAGAATAATCCGGTTTTAATCGGTGAACAGGGAGTCGGCAAAACTGCAATTGCAGAGGGATTAGCTTTGAGAATCATTCAGAAGAAAGTGCCGCGAGTTCTTTATGATAAAAGAGTTGTAACGCTTGATCTTGCTGCTCTTGTTGCCGGAACAAAATACCGCGGTCAATTCGAAGAGCGAATGAAAGCTCTGATGAACGAATTAGAGAAAGCAAAGGAAGTAGTTTTATTTATAGATGAACTGCATACAATAGTCGGAGCAGGCGGAGCTTCAGGTTCGCTTGATGCTTCGAACATGTTCAAACCGGCATTAGCACGCGGTGAGCTTCAATGTATTGGTGCAACGACTCTCGATGAATATCGTCAGTACATTGAGAAGGATGGAGCACTTGATAGAAGGTTCCAAAAAATTCTTGTCGATCCAACAACAGTAGAAGAAACAATTGAAATTCTTGATAACATAAAATATCGTTACGAGCAGCATCACAACGTCCGGTATACCAAAGATGCAATAACTTCATCGGTAGTTTTGAGCGATAGATATATTACCGATAGGCATTTGCCGGACAAAGCTATCGATGTACTTGATGAATCAGGCGCACGTGTCCATCTTGCAAATATTCATGTTCCGCAGGAAATACTCGATCTTGAAGAAGAGATCGTAAAAATAAAGCAGCAAAAAATTCAAGTTGTGAAGAGCCAGAATTATGAGGAAGCTGCTCGTCTCCGTGATATGGAACATAAAATCCAAAGTGAGTTAGAAAAAGCCAAAAAAGAGTGGGAAAAAGAATCAAGTTCAGTAGTACATGAAGTGAGCGAAGAAGATATCGCATCAATCGTTTCGATGATTACAGGAATACCTGTAACCCGTGTCGCTCAATCTGAATCCGAAAAACTTCTGAAAATGGAAGAGACTATACGGAAACAGATCATCGGACAGGATGAACCGATCGAAAAGCTTACAAAAGCAATTCGGCGTGCACGTGCAGGATTGAAGGACCCGAAACGTCCTATTGGCAGTTTCATTTTCCTCGGACCCACAGGAGTCGGAAAAACCGAATTAGCAAAAGTTCTTGCAAAATATTTATTCGATTCTGAAGATGCACTTGTGAGAATTGATATGTCTGAATACATGGAAAAATTCTCAGTATCGAGATTGGTTGGAGCACCTCCTGGCTACGTCGGTTATGAAGAGGGAGGACAGTTAACAGAGAAGGTCAGACGAAAACCATATTCTGTTGTTCTGCTTGATGAAATCGAAAAGGCGCATCCAGATGTGTTTAATATTCTACTTCAAGTGTTTGATGATGGAATATTAACTGATGGATTAGGAAGAAGAGTCGATTTCAAAAATACTATTATTATTATGACTTCAAATGTCGGAACACGCGACATAAAAAAAATAGGCATGATGGGATTCGGCAAAAAAGAGATCGAAGACGATTACAAGCACATGAAAAGCACGATCGAAGAGTCTATGAAACGTCTCTTTAATCCGGAATTCCTGAACAGAATTGATGATTATATTGTGTTCCACCATTTAACGAAAGATCACATTCTCCAAATTATAGATCTTAAATTGGAAGAATTGTGGAAGAGAATGTCATCTCAAAATGTTAAAGTCAATTTGACCGAAATTGCAAAGAATTTCCTCGTTGAAAAAGGATACGATCCGGTTTTCGGAGCACGCCCATTAAAACGAGCATTGCAGAAATATCTTGAAGATCCTATAGCTGAAGAAATGCTCAAAGGAACTTTCAAAGATGGAAATGCAGTGATCGTTGACTACATTAATGAAGAAGAGACTCTCAGATTTTCACCAAGCACGGTTTCTGAACAATCTTCCAAAGATGAAGAAGTAGAAGAAAAGCTGAAGCCGTAAAAATTCAATAAAGTACTTACTAAAAGCTGTTCGAAATCGGACAGCTTTTTTTTATAGAGTCACCTTACGCAAAATTAAGTTATGTATAACCCCGCCATTTATGGCGGGGATAAAACTAACACCAAACTCCTGGGCTTTAGCCA
>JAHJVF010000109.1 GCA_018828505.1 Bacteroidota bacterium
CTATATTTGCAGGTTCTCGAGTTTCCGACCTGCTTTACCGCCTATGCAGTTTATCCGAAGGATCCTTTGGAGAGGATGGGGTCGGAAGCATCGAGAGAACCTATTTGGAATGAAAATAGCGTTGACTGCGTAACTTCAGTCCATTATAAAATTGGAACACAGATTTTCATGATTGATCATGATTATCAGTGTCCCAATAATTTTTTTTCAATTTTTTATCAACTCAAATTTTTCGATCAAAGAAATATTTGCTTCTTCAACAAGTTTCGAAAATTCCATCCATTCACTGCTGAAAAACGAATTAATTTTCATTAACGCTTCAGTAAGCCGAGCTGAAAATTGCACTAAACTTATTTCAGCCATCTCCGGCGGAGCTTCCCATGATGAAACAATATATCTATAAGCTGTTGAGAGCCTGGAACCAAGTTTTTTGGGGTCGCGTCGTATTCCCTGAAAATCTTCATCGTAAAAGATCTCTGTCAACGATTTGATTGTATCTTGAAGGCTTTTACTTTTCGACTTTATTATTTTTGCCGACTCATCGTCCTTTTCTTTTATCAATTCACTGATCAACTTCAGGTTTTTTTGTGCATCGCGAAGCTTATCCATTGTCTCGGTTGCAATATTAACTTTTTCGATGACTTTATTTAACATTTTTTCCCGTGCCGATAAATCTTCATCTGTAATAGTTAATCTCGGATCAAGCTTCACGTTCACATAAGTTGAATCGGAGTAATTGCCAATCGAAATTTTTACAAAATATTTTTCTGGCAGAACTGAGGGTCCGCCGTATTCTCGCTCGCCAGGTTTTGGCTTAGGTGAATTGGGAAATCTCACTCCACTTCGATCAAGATTCCAATATGTTCTATTTATACCATTCTTCGCTGTTACCTTAAGTGTGCGGATCAATACTTTTTCAGCATTAAATATTTCAATCTTAACTTCATTCGAATCTTTTAAGGGGGTTTCAAGCTGATCTTCTTTCTTCTCATCTTTCAATTCTTTATGGTCAATATTAAGATTGAAAGTGATCATTGCTCCGCCCGGAAGATTTTCACCTGAGAAAAGGACATCGCCAGGATTATGAACTCCTGGTGCAGATTTGTAGATCGCGAGATATGAATCGGGTATGTCAAAGAGTTTAAGTTTGCTATTGAGAATCTTTACTCCTTCTCTTGCTAAAACTCTTAACGGTTGAATATTGTCCAAGACATAAACCGATCTGCCGAAAGTACCGATAACTAAATCACTTTCACGAGGATGAATTATCATATCCATTGTTGAAACAGTTGGAAAACCATTTTTCCATTTAGTCCAACTTTCACCTGCATCGATGCTAATGTATAAACCAAATTCTGTTCCGACGAACATCAAATTTGGTTCAACATAATCCTGAACAAAAGAGAGTGCATATCCAAAAACATTTTTACCACTAACAAGATTTTTCCACGTTTTCCCAAAATCTCTCGTATGAAAAACGTACGGAACCCAGTCATCTTTCCTGTGATTATCGAAAACTACAAACGCTTCCCCTGCATTTCGTATTGATGCCTGAATTTGCGCAATCCAATTTTCTTCTGGTACACCTTTAATATTTTTGATAAGATTGGTCCACGATTTACCATCGTCAGTCGTTAGTTGAATATTTCCATCATCTGTTCCAACCCAGATTACTCCCCGTTTGACAGGACTCGGTGCAATTGATAAAATTGTTGTAAAATTTTCTGCGTTGGTTACATCATAAGTTAATCCACCGCTTTCAAGCTGCTTTTGTTTTTCGGGATCATTTTTTGTCATATCTGGAGAAATAATTTCCCACGAATCTCCTCTGTTTGTGCTGCGGTGTAAATACTGGCTTCCATAATAAATTGTCGTCGGATCGAATGGATCATGTGCAATTCCTGCATTCCAATTGAATCTCAAATCTTTTCCCTCCGGGTGAATCGGACGAATAAGCTTTTGATCTCCGGTTTCAGTATCATATTTATAAAGCCATCCACCCTGCGACATCGCGTACCCGAATCGGGAATTGCTTCTATCAGGCACAACGTCAAAACCATCGCCGCCGCCGATTGATTCCCAATATGTGTTTCGTATTCCTCCTGAACGCCATAATCGACTAGGCCCTTTCCACGAACCATTGTCCTGTAATCCGCCGTAAACATTGTAAGGAAATTCCATATCAATATTAATATGGTAGAATTGCCCGAGAGGGAGATTGTCGATGAACTTCCAGGATTTTCCTTTATCATAAGAGATTGCAAGACCGCCGTCATTTCCATCAATGATAAAGTTTGGATTTTCAGGATGGATCCACCATGCATGGTGATCCACATGAATTTTTGAAAGTGAACTCATATTCTTAAAAGTTCTTCCTCCATCTTCACTTACCCGGACATAAGTTGCAATGTCATAAACACGATTTTCATTTTTTGGATCGACATAAATATCAGCGTAATAAAAAGGTCTATTCCCAATATTTGTATCATTGATCTTATTCCAGGTAAGTCCGCCATTGTCTGTGCGATAAAGAGCATTCTTCTTTGATTCGATTAAAGCATAGATCACATTTGGACTGCTGTTTGAAATAGCAAGTCCCATTCTTCCAAGCTCCCCTTTAGGCAAACCATCGTCAGAAGTTCTTTTCGTCCAGGTTTTTCCGCCATCGAATGTAATATACAAACCTGAACCAGTTCCGCCTGATTTGAAGAACCAGGGCCATCTGCGATATTCCCACATAGCTGCAATCAATTTATTTGGATTTGAGGGATCGATTACAAGATCAGCAGCGCCGGTTTTTTCATTCACAAAAAGAATTTTCTCCCAGGTTTTTCCACCGTCTGTTGTTTTATAAATACCCCGATCTTTACTTTCACCCCAGGCTGAACCTTGAGCCGCTACATAAACAACGTCAGAATTTTGCGGATGAATGATGATGCGGTGAATGTTTCGTGTGTTATCTAAACTCAGATGTGTCCAGGTTTTTCCTGCGTCGAGACTTTTATAAACTCCATTGCCGCTCGTCTGACTATTGCGCGGATTTCCTTCACCTGTTCCAGCCCAAATTACATCCGGAATATTTTGGTCAATCGCTACCGCACCAATCGACGCGACCGGTTGATCATCAAACAGAGGCTCCCAATCAACTCCGCTTCCCTTCGATCTCCACAAACCGCCTGAAGCTGTCCCTATATAAATGATAGAGGGATCTTTCAAAACAACATCGATGCTTGTTACTCGCCCGCTCATTCCTGCCGGTCCAATTGACCGCGCTTTAAGTCCGTGAAGTTTTTCCATTTCCAATGGTTGAGCAGTTATCAAGTTCGATATACTTAGAAAGAATACAGACGCGAAAATTAATTTTGAGATCGCTGATTTTTGATGCTTCATCACAAACTCGCTCTTTGATTAGTGTTATTCTTTTGTGAAATATATTGATGAATTGGATAAGATGAAAATATAATCTCGATTTTACATTTGAGCTATTCCTATCTATTTACCAATCAACTTATTAAATTTGAAAAGTAAAAATTCAAAAAACTGGAGGAAATGATGGGAAGGACAATTAGCCTTTCTTTACTTGCAATTCTTTTTATGCTCAATTTGAACCTCGTTGCTCAGGAGGAATATGAGCATGAGATAGACAGCAACGTTCCTGAGCTTGCTCAATTCCACGAAGTGATGTATCCGATCTGGCACACTGCCTACCCGGAAAAAGATTTTGCTGCATTAAAAAAATTTGAAGAGGAGGTATCAGCCCTTGCTCAAAAAATTTATAATGCAAACCTTCCGGGCATTTTAAGAGACAAGGAAGCAAAATGGCAAAAAGGAGTCGCTGATTTTAAAAATTCAATAGAAGTATATTCCAAAGCTTGCAGCGGTGAAGACGATCAATTGCTGTTAGATGCCACAGAAGAAATGCATACTAAATATGAAATGCTTGTTAGAACTATCAGACCTGTTGCTAAGGAAGTCGATGCATTTCACAAAGTGTTGTATGTGATCTATCATAAATTTCTGCCCGATAAAAAGTATGATAAAATAAAAGATGTCGGTGAGGAATTAAAGCTAAAATCCGAAGCAATGCTAAATGCAAAACTATCAAAACGGCTTGAGCCAAAAACAGAAGCTTACCAGGAAGCCGTCAAAAATCTAATTGTGTCGGTTAATAAGCTCAACGATGTATTGAAAACGGACGATTCAAAAACAATCGACGATGCGGTTGAATCGATGCATACGAAATACGTTAACGTAGAAAAGATTTTTGATTAAGTTGTTCTCGTAGGGCGAAGAGTCTCTTCGCCCTACATATCTACTTTATGGGTTATTAAAATATTTAGTTAAACGAACCTTTGATTAAAATCGCAGTTTGCTGTGCTACATTTTGGTTATATTCAAATGCAAGCTTCTTGTGATTGACTAAGTCTATAATTGTTCCAATCAAACAAAGTCCGCCTGTAAAAAGAAAAAGCAACCCCATCCCGATCTGATTGAGC